>NZ_JAJNQM010000003.1:60000-95793 GCF_022227785.1 Ectothiorhodospira lacustris
TCTGCCCCAGATAGGGACCCTCTCTTCCAAAGTCGGTGAAGGTCACGATCATGAATCCGCCCTCCAATGCTTCAACGGTGCCGGACAACGCGGATACGAAAAAGCCGGCACAAAGGCCGGCTTTTTCGTATCACCATGAAACAGAACACAATGCCGAAGAAGATTACTCCGCAGCCTCCGCAGCCACAGGCTCCGGACGATCCACCAGTTCCACGTAAGCCATCGGCGCATTGTCTCCCTTGCGGAAACCACACTTCAGGATGCGCAGATAACCACCCGGACGGGTCTGGTAACGAGGACCCAGCTCATTGAACAGCTTGCCCACGATCTCGTCGTCCCGCAGACGCGCAAAGGCGAGACGGCGGGTATGGACGCTATCTTCCTTTGCCAGAGTGATCAAAGGCTCAGCCACCCGGCGCAGTTCCTTCGCCTTGGGCAGCGTCGTCTTGATCGCTTCGTGGCGGAACAGCGACAACGCCAGGCTCTGCATGGTGGCCTTGCGGTGTGAACTGTTGCGATTAAGTTGCCTACCCGAGTGACGGTGACGCATGGCTTTTATTCCTTAAGTCAAAATCTGCGAGACGACCGGAGTTAGCCGGCGCTCTTCTTTTCGTGTTCTTTAAGGCCCGGCGGCGGCCAGTTCTCAAGACGCATACCCATGGACAAGCCATGAGAGGCCAGCACGTCCTTGATCTCGGTCAAGGACTTCTTCCCCAGGTTCGGGGTCTTGAGCAGCTCCACTTCGGTTCTCTGAATCAGATCACCAATGTAGTAGATGTTCTCCGCCTTCAGGCAGTTGGCCGAACGCACCGTCAATTCCAGATCGTCCACCGGACGCAGCAGGATCGGGTCGATGTCCATGGACTTGCTTTCCTGGGTGATGGTTTCATCACCTCGCAGTTCCACAAAGGCCATCAACTGACTCTGCAGGATCGTGGCAGCCTGGCGAATGGCGTCGTCCGGAGACACAGTACCGTTGGTCTCCAGTTCGATGACCAGACGGTCCATGTCCGTGCGCTGTTCCACACGGGCACTTTCCACGTTGTAAGCCACACGCCGAATCGGGCTGAAGCTGGCATCCAGCATCAAACGGCCGATCGGGCGATCCTCACCATCGGCCTGACGACGGGCGGACACCGGTTGATAACCACGGCCCTTCCCCACCTTCAGGGTCATATTCAGCTCACCGCTCTTGGTGAGATGGGCAATGACATGATCCGGATTCACGACTTCCACGTCATGATCCAGGGTGATATCACCGGCAGTAACCACACCCGGCCCCTTCTTCTTCAGGACCAGGGTGGCTTCGTCCCGAGCGGTCATGCGCAGTGCAATGCCCTTGAGGTTCAACAGGACATCGACGACATCCTCCTGAACCCCTTCGAGGGTGGTGTACTCATGCAACACACCTTCGATCTCCGCCTCCACCACGGCGGCGCCGGGAATGGAGGACAGCAAAATACGGCGAAGCGCGTTGCCGAGTGTATGACCGAAACCCCGCTCAAGCGGCTCCAGCACCACCTTGGACACATTGTCCGTGATGGACTGGACCTCGATATGTCGAGGCTTGAGGAGTTCGTTGACCTTGGTCTGCATCAAAGACCTCGTAACTAATTACTTGGAGTAGAGCTCGACCACCAGGGATTCGTTAATATCCGCCGGCAGGTCGCTGCGCTCAGGAGCGTTCTTGAATACGCCTTCCATCTTCTTGGTGTCCACGTCCACCCACTCGGGGAAGCCGAACTGCTCAGCCAGCGCCAGGGAATCCTGGATACGGACCTGCTTGCGGGACTTCTCACGAATGGAGATCACGTCCGTGGGCTTGACCTGATAGGAAGCGATATTCACGGTGCGGCCGTTCACCTGGATGGCCTTGTGACTTACCAGCTGACGGGCTTCCGCGCGCGTACTGCCAAAGCCCATCCGGTACACCACGTTGTCCAGCCGGCATTCCAGCAGACGCAGCAGGTTATCACCGGTGGAGCCTTTGAGTCGGCTCGCTTCCTTGTAGTAGTTGCGGAACTGACGCTCCAGCACTCCATAGATACGGCGCAGCTTCTGCTTTTCACGCAGCTGCACACCGTAGTCGGACAGGCGGGTGCGGCGATCGCCGTGCTGCCCGGGAGCTTTGTCCAGCTTGCACTTGGAATCCAGTGCGCGGACGCGGCTCTTCAGGGACAAGTCGGTGCCTTCGCGGCGACTCAGCTTGCACTTGGGACCAATATAACGTGCCATGGTGCTCCTCCGGGACTATACGCGCCGCTTCTTCGGCGGACGGCAACCATTGTGGGGAATCGGCGTGATGTCGCTGATGTTCGTAATCTTGAAGCCCACGTTATTCAGGGCGCGAACCGCCGACTCCCGCCCCGGGCCAGGACCCTTGACGAGCACTTCCAGATTCTTGAGACCATATTCCTGAGCAGCCGTACCGGCACGCTCAGCAGCCACCTGGGCGGCGAACGGCGTGCTCTTGCGGGAGCCGCGGAACCCGGAACCACCGGCCGTGGCCCAGGACAGGGTATTGCCCTGGCGGTCGGTGATCGTCACGATCGTGTTGTTGAAGGACGCATAGACATGCGCCACACCGTCGGAGACGGACTTCTTGACCTTCTTACGGGTCCGGGTGGGGGCCTGTGCCATACCTGTTTCCTGTAATCCTGATAATTACTTGCGGATGGGGCGACGCGGTCCCTTGCGGGTGCGCGCATTCGTGCGGGTACGCTGACCGCGCAGAGGCAGGCCGCGACGGTGGCGCAAGCCCCGGTAGCAACCCAGATCCATCAAGCGCTTGATGTTCATGGAGGTTTCGCGACGAAGATCACCTTCGACGCTGAAACGCCCCACTTCCGTACGCACCTTCTCCACTTCGTCTTCGGAGAGATCGCGGATCTTGATGTCCGGACGAATCCCAGCCGCCACGCAGATCTTCTGGGCACGGGTTTTACCAACACCGTAGATTGCCTGAAGGGCAATCACGGCATGTTTGTGGTCCGGAATATTGACACCTGCTACACGAGCCATCCAGCTATCTCCAAGCACCGGCGGAAAAGCCGGGTATTCTAACCAGTGAACGCCGCCGAATCAACGGTTAACCCTGCCGCTGTTTGTGACGGGGATCCGAGCAGATCACACGCACAACACCGTTGCGGCGGATGATCTTGCAGTTGCGGCAAATCTTTTTTACAGACGCACGTACTTTCATCTCAATTTCCTCTAGCTGGGCCTGCTATCGCAGCATGCCCGACTTGCCATAGCCTTTCAGGTTGGCCTTGCGCATCAATCCCTCGTACTGATGGGACACCAGGTGCGCCTGCAACTGCGCCATGAAATCCATCACCACGATCACGATGATCAGCAGGGACGCACCACCGAAATAAAAGGGCACGTTCCAGTACAGGATCAGGAACTCGGGCATCAGACACACGGCGGTGATGTAGATGGCACCGACCGCCGTCAGACGGGTCATGACGCTATCAATGTACCGCTCGGTCTGCGCCCCCGGCCGGATACCTGGAATAAAGGCACCTGATTTTTTCAGGTTTTCCGCCGTCTCCCGGGCATTGAAGACCAACGCCGTGTAGAAGAAGCAGAAGAACACGATCGCCGCACCATAGAGCATCACATAGAGCGGCTGTCCAGGGCCCAGGGCCGTCGACAGATCCCGCAACCAAGTCATACCCTCCGCCTGCCCGAACCAAGTCCCCAGAGTGGCGGGGAACAGGATGATACTGGAGGCGAAGATGGCCGGGATCACACCCGCCATGTTCAGCTTCAGGGGCAGATGACTACTCTGACCACCGAAAACCTTGCGTCCGACCTGACGCTTGGCGTAGTTCACAGTAATGCGACGCTGACCACGCTCCACGAAGACGATGAAGCCAATCACCGCCATGCCCATGGCCATGAGCAGGATCACGAAGGCCGGCGACAGCTCACCGGTGCTGGCCAGCTCTAGGGTACCACCCAGGGCACCCGGCAGACCGGCAACGATCCCGGCGAAGATGATGATGGAAATACCGTTACCGATACCCCGCTCCGTCACCTGCTCGCCCAGCCACATCAGGAACACCGTACCGGTCACCAGGGAGACCACCGTGGTGAAGATGAAGCCGATACCCGGATTGACGGCCACCGTGGTGTCGCCAATCACTTGCTGATTCAGCGCAATAGCAATACCGATACTCTGAATCAACGCCAGAAACACCGTGCCGTAGCGGGTGTACTGAGTGATCTTGCGCCTGCCCGGCTCCCCTTCCTTCTTGATCTGTTGCAGGGCCGGCACCGTTGCAGCCAGAAGCTGCATGATGATGGCCGCCGAGATATACGGCATCACCCCGAGGGCAAACAGACTCAGACGCTCAAGGGCTCCACCTGCGAACATGTTGAACATGTCCAGAATGGTCCCCGACTGAGCGTCGTAGAACTGCGCCATTGCAATGGGATCGATCCCCGGCACCGGGATGAACGTCCCGATACGGTAGACCACCAACGCCATCAGCACAAACAAAAGGCGCTGGCGAAGTTCAGTGAACTTCCCCAGCCCGCCTAATGTTGCGCCCCCTGCTGTATTGGAAGCGGCCACTTAGTCCTCGATCTGCCCGCCGGCGGCCTCAATGGCAGCCCGCGCGCCCTTGGTTACGGCCACGCCCTTGAGGCTCACGGCCTTGTCAATGGAACCCGAAGCAATCACCTTGGCCTTGACGGTCTGCGTCGGCACAACGCCGGCAGCCTTCAGTGCGGCCAGGTCGATCACGCCTTCCAGGCCCGCCAGTTCGTGCAGACGCACCTCGGCACTGCCGGCACTGGTACGGGAGCGGAAACCCACCTTCGGCAGACGACGCTGCAAGGGCATCTGACCGCCCTCAAAGCCCACCTTGTGGTAGCCACCGGCACGGGACTTCTGACCCTTGTGACCGCGACCACCCGTCTTGCCCAGGCCGGAGCCGATACCGCGACCCAGACGCTTGGCACTGGGACGGCTGCCCGGGGCCGGGCTAAGATTGTTCAGTCTCATCTCAAACCTCCTCAACCTTCAGGAGATAGGATACCTTGTTGATCATCCCCCGATTTTCCGGCGTATCCTTGACGACCACCGGATTGTGGATACGACGGATGCCCAGACCACTCAGACAAGCCTGATGGCTCTTAAGCCGCCCATGCTTGCTGCGGATCAGCGTCACCTTGAGTTCGTTCGCGGCTGCCATGATTACCCCACGATCTCTTCGAGTTTCTTGCCACGCTTGGCGGCGATAAGCTTCGGATCATGCACGGCGATCAGGCCGTTCAGGGTCGCACGCACCACGTTGATGGGGTTGCGCGAACCGATGCATTTGGCCAGCACGTTACGCACACCGGCCACCTCGAAAACGGCACGCATGGCACCACCGGCGATAATCCCGGTACCTTCGGAGGCGGGCTGCATGAAGACCTTCGCGGCGCCGTGACGGGAACTCACGGAGTAATGCAGCGTGCCATCGTTGAGAGGGACGGAGCGCATATTCTTGCGCGCGGATTCCATCGCCTTCTGGATAGCCAGGGGTACTTCACGGGCCTTGCCGTAGCCAAAGCCGACCTTACCGTTGCCGTCACCGACCACGGTCAGGGCAGTAAAACGAAACTGGCGTCCACCTTTGACCACCTTGGCCACACGGTTGACGGAGATGAGCTTCTCCTGAAGGCCGTCGTTCTCGCTCGCATTCACACTTGCCATTGCATCACCCTTGTCAGAATTCCAGGCCACCTTCGCGGGCGGCATCGGCCAGCGCCTTCACACGGCCGTGATACTTGAACCCCGAGCGGTCGAACGCCACTTTCTTGATACCCTTGGCGACCGCACGCTCGGCAATCAAACGGCCCACGGCGGCAGCCGCTTCGATATTGCCGGTGGACTTCAGGCCTCCGCGCAAATCGGCTTCCACGGTGGAGGCGCAGGTCAGCACCTCGGAACCGGAGGGAGCGATGATCTGCGCATACACGTGCCGCGGCGTGCGGTGCACGCAGAGGCGATGGGCGCCGAGTTCACGGATCTTGTACCGGGCCCGTTTGGAGCGCCGGAGTCGAGCTTCTTTCTTATCCATTGCGGTCACCTAGCCTACTTCTTCTTCGCTTCCTTGCGGATGATCTGTTCATTCGCATACCGGATACCCTTGCCCTTATAGGGCTCCGGCGGACGGTAGCGGCGAATCTCGGAGGCAACCTGCCCCACCTTCTGCTTGTCGACGCCCTTCACCAGAATTTCGGTCTGGGTGGGGGTCTCAATGCTGATGCCTTCCGGCACCGGATATTCCACCGGGTGGGACAGACCAAGGGTCAGGTTCAGCTTGCTACCCTGCGCCTGGGCACGGTAGCCCACGCCCACGAGTTCCAGCTTGCGCTGGAAACCTTCGCTCACACCCACCACCATGTTGTTCACGACGGCGCGCATTGTACCTGCAATGGCATTGTGACGGGTATCACCATTAGCGGGTTTGAAGGTCAGTACACCTTCTTCCTGGGCAATCTCGACGTTCGGGTTGGCCGGGAAAGCAATATCTCCCTTCGGCCCCTTCACGGAGATCGACTCACTGCTGATAGACACATCGACGCCCTTGGGCAGTGCGATGGGGTTTTTCGCTACTCGGGACATGGCTTCAATCCGATTAGGAGACGATGCAAAGTACTTCGCCGCCCTGACCCTGGGCGCGGGCCTGGCGATCAGTCATCACACCTTTGGAGGTGGAGACGATGGCGACACCCAGTCCGCCGATCACCTTGGGCAGTTCATCCTTGCTACGGTAGATCCGCAGACCCGGCCGGCTGACGCGTCGGATGGTCTCGATTACCGGTTGGCCCTGGAAGTACTTCAGCTTCACCGTCATGACGGGTTTCTTGTCCTGCTCGTTCACCACCACATCGGCGACGTAGCCTTCATCCTTGAGGACGTTGGCGATAGCCACTTTCAGCTTGGAAGACGGCAGGCTGATTTCGGTCTTGGCAGCGCGCTGGCCATTACGGATGCGGGTCAGCAGATCTGCCACGGGATCGGTCATGCTCATATCAGGTGTTTCCCTCTTACCAGCTCGACTTGACCAGGCCCGGGACATCCCCGCGCATGGCCGCCTCGCGCAGCTTGTTGCGACCCAGGCCAAATTTCCGATAGTACCCATGGGGACGGCCGGTCAGGTGGCAGCGGTTGCGCTGGCGCACAGGACTGGAATCACGGGGCAGCTTCTGCAGCTTCATCACTGCAGCCATGCGATCCTCGTGGCTCGTCTCCGGGTTCTGGATGAGCGCCTTCAGCTCTGCGCGCTTCGCCGAGTACTGCTTAACCAACTGGGCGCGCTTGAGTTCGCGCATCATCATGGAAGTTTTGGCCATACTCTATAAACCTCTTATTGCTTGAACGGGAAGCGGAACGCTTCCAGCAGCGCCCGGCCTTCCTCGTCGGTCTTGGCCGTGGTGGTGATGGTGATATCCATACCGCGCAGGGCGTCGATCTTGTCGTAGTCCACTTCGGGGAAGATGATCTGTTCCCGAACGCCCATATTGAAATTGCCGCGACCGTCGAAGGACTTGCCGGAGATACCACGGAAGTCACGCACACGGGGCAGTGCCACGTTCACCAGACGATCGAGGAATTCGTACATCCGCTCCCGGCGCAGGGTCACCTTGCAGCCAATGGGGTAGTCATCGCGGATCTTGAAGCCGGCGATGGACTTGCGGGCACGGGTTACCACGGGCTTCTGACCGGCGATGGCGGTCATGTCGCTCAGGGCATGCTCGATGATCTTCTTGTCGGCCACCGCCTCACCCAGACCCATGTTCAGGGTAATCTTGGTGATGCGCGGAACCTCCATGACGTTGGAATAGTTGAAGCGCTCCATGAGCTGCTTCACCACCGTCTCCTGATAAAATGCTTTAAGCCTAGCCATCTGATCCACCTTAAGACGCGTCGACGACTTCGTTGTTGGACTTGTAGACGCGCACCTTCCGGCCGTCCTCCAGAGCCCTGAACCCGACGCGGTCGCCCTTGCCGGACGCAGGGTTGTACAGCATCACGTTGGAGGCATGCAAGGGCATCTCCTTGTCGATGATGCCGCCACTCACGCCTGCATACGGGTTGGGCTTCTGGTGCTTCTTCACCATGTTGACGTTCTGGACCAGCACCCGATCATTATCGAGCACCCTCAGAACGGTACCGCGGCGGCCCTTGTCTTTGCCGGCGATGACAACCACGTCATCACCCTGTCGAATTCTGCGCATCGTCTCTTACCTCAGCCTTACAGGACTTCCGGCGCCAGTGAAATAATCTTCATGAACCGCTCGCCGCGCAGCTCGCGGGTCACGGGTCCGAAGATACGGGTGCCGATGGGCTGGAGCTGGTTGTTGAGCAGAACGGCCGCGTTGCGGTCAAAGCGCACCACCGAACCATCCGGACGACGCACACCCTTGGCCGTCCGCACCACTACGGCATTATAAACCTCGCCTTTTTTCACCTTGCCGCGGGGGATGGCGTCCTTGACGCTCACCTTGATAATGTCGCCCACACTGGCATAGCGGCGATGAGAGCCGCCGAGCACCTTGATGCACTGGACCCGGCGCGCCCCGCTGTTGTCCGCTGCATCCAAAACCGTCTGCATCTGAATCATGTTCTGATCTCACTTCGTATCGGTGTTCACTTGCACCGGCTTACTCAGGCGCGCGCTCAACGACCTTAAGCAGACGGAACGTCTTGGTCCGGGACATGGGACGGCACTCCTTCACCAGGACCTTGTCGCCCATCCGGGAATCGTTGTTCTCGTCGTGCACATGGAGCTTCGTGGAGCGACGCATGTACTTACCGTACAGTGGATGCTTGACCCGGCGCTCAATGAGCACGGTACGGGTCTTGTCCATCTTGTCGCTCACCACACGGCCGGTGATCGCACGCTGTTCTTTCTGTTCCTGTTCGCTCATGACTTCACTCGCCTGCCATCGAACGCTGATTCAGCACGGTCTTGATGCGGGCAATATCCTTGCGGAGCTTGCCGAAGCGGTCAGGACGCGGCGACTGGCCGGTGCCCTTCTGCATGCGCATTTTGAACTGCTCGCGGTAGAGCTCCAGCAGTTCGCCTTGCAGCTCATCGCTGCCTTTTTCACGTACTTCGCTTACCTTCATCACATCACCTGCCGAGTCACAAATGCGGTCTTGATGGGCAGCTTGGCGGCGGCCAGGCGGAAGGCTTCCCTTGCCACTTCCTCACTGACGCCTTCCATCTCATAGAGCACACGACCGGGCTGAATCTTGCACACCCAGTACTCCACGTTGCCCTTACCCTTACCCATACGTACTTCAACGGGCTTCTTGGTGACCGGCACATCCGGGAACACCCGGATCCAGATCTTTCCGCCACGTTTGATGTGACGGGTCATGGCACGACGGGCCGCCTCAATCTGGCGGGCCGTAATCCGGCCCCGGTCCATGGACTTCAGGGCGTATTCACCGAAACTGACCTTTTCGCCGGAGGTGGCGAGACCGCGGTTCTTGCCCTTGAACTGCTTGCGGAATTTGGTCCTCTTGGGCTGCAGCATCTTTCAACTCCTCAGTTAACCGCGGCCTTGCCATCCTGGGGAGCGTCCGTCTTGCTATCGAAGTCGAACACCTCACCCTTGAACACCCACACCTTGACGCCGATGATGCCGTACGTGGTGCGAGCTTCGGCAAACCCATAATCAATGTCAGCACGCAACGTGTGCAGCGGCACGCGGCCTTCCCGGTACCACTCGCTGCGGGCAATTTCCGCACCATTCAAGCGACCGGCCACATGAACCTTCACGCCCAGGGCGCCCAAGCGCATGGCATTGCCCACGGCGCGCTTCATGGCGCGGCGGAACATGATGCGGCGCTCCAGCTGCTGGGCGATCCCTTCGGCGACCAGTTGCGCATCGGTCTCCGGCTTGCGGATCTCTTCAATGTTGATCTTGACGTTAGGGACAGCCAGACCCAGGCGACCCGCCACTTCTTTGCGCAGGGACTCGATGTCTTCCCCTTTCTTGCCGATGACGATACCCGGACGCGCCGTGTGGATCGTAATGAACGCCTGGCGCGCAGGCCTGGCAATCTGGATCCGGCTGACAGAGGCCTGGGCCAGTTTCTGCTTAAGGAACTGACGAATTTCCAGGTCCTTGTGCAGGTTATCCGCATAATCTCGTCCGTCGGCGTACCAGGTTGACGCCCAGTCGGCGGAGATCCCAAGGCGGAAGCCGATCGGATTTACTTTCTGACCCATCTCAGACCCCTAACTTTACTCAGCGCTCACGGCCACAGTGATATGGCTCGTGCGTTTCGTGATCCGGTTGGCACGGCCTTTCGCCCGTGCCGCGATGCGCTTGAGAACCGGCCCCTGGTCCACACAAATGCGTGATACCTTGAGCTCGTCCACATCAGCGCCGTCATTGTGTTCTGCGTTGGCAATGGCCGACTCGAGAACTTTCTTCACCAGGTGAGCACCCTTTTTAGGGCTGAAGCTCAGCACCTGGAGGGCCCGCTCGACGGGCAGCCCCCGAACCTGATCCGCCACCAGGCGGCATTTCTGCGGCGATATACGCGCAAATCGCAGTTGAGCCATGGTTTCCATGATGATCCCCTACCTAGCCTTCTTGTCGGCCACATGCCCCTTGAAGGTACGCGTTGCCGCGAACTCCCCGAGCTTGTGACCCACCATGTTCTCGCTGACCAGCACGGGCACGTGCTGACGCCCGTTATGCACGGCGATGGTCAAGCCCACCATTTGCGGAATGACCATCGACCGGCGAGACCAGGTCTTGACCGGACGCCGGTCATTGTTGGCAGCGGCGGTTTCGACCTTCTTCAGCAGATGATGATCGACAAAAGGACCTTTCTTGAGCGAACGCGGCACTGACCTATCCCCTCTTACTTCGCTTTGCGACGGCGAACAATCATGTTGTCCGTGCGCTTGTTCTTGCGGGTCTTGTAACCCTTGGTCGGCACACCCCACGGGGTGACCGGATGCAGACCGAAGTTCCGGCCTTCACCACCACCATGCGGGTGGTCCACCGGGTTCATGGCCGTACCGCGAACGGTGGGTCGGATACCCAGCCAACGCTTCGCACCGGCCTTGCCGAACTTGCGCAGACTGTGTTCCTGGTTACCCACCTCACCGATGGTGGCGCGGCAGTCCGCATGCACCTTGCGCATCTCGCCGGAGCGCAGACGCAGGGTCGCATACTGACCTTCGCGGGCCACCAGCTGGACGCCGGCGCCAGCACTGCGAGCCAGCTGGGCACCCTTGCCGGGACGCATCTCAATGCAGTGCACCACGGTACCCAGCGGAATGTTCCGCAGGGGCAGTGCGCTACCCGGCTTAATCGGAGCATGCACGCCGGAAACGATCGGATCGCCCGCCTTCACGCCACGGGGCGCAATGATATAGCGCCGCTCGCCGTCTGCATACAGGACCAGCGCAAGATGCGCCGTGCGGTTCGGATCATACTCCAGGCGCTCAACCTTGCCCGGAATATCATCTTTGTTCCGCTTGAAGTCCACGATGCGGTAGTGCTGTTTGTGTCCGCCGCCCACGTGCCGCACAGTCACGCGGCCCTGGTTGTTACGACCACCCGACCGGTGCTTCTTTTCCAGCAGAGGACCGAAGGGCTCGCCCTTATGCAGATCGGGCGTCACCACCCGGACCACAAAACGACGGCCCGCGGAGGTGGGTTTCGACTTGACGATCGCCATCTCGCGTTACCTTTCCGATTACTCGTTGCCGGCCAATTGAATATCGTGACCTGCTTCCAGAGTCACGTAGGCCTTTTTCCAATGCTTGCGGCGTCCGGCGTGGACACCCATGCGCTTGCGCTTACCCTGCTGGTTCAGCATGCGCACGGAGTTGACCTTGACTTCAAACAAGGATTCAACCGCCTTTTTCACTTCAACGCGGGTAGCGTCGACGGCCACTTTGAACACGTGCTGATTGTTCAGCTCAGCCAGCATGGTGCCTTTCTCAGACACATGCGGGGCCACCAGGACCTTGAGCAATTTTTCCTCGTTCATGACAGCCACCCTTCAACTTGCTTCAGCGCCGGCACGGTGATGACCACCTTGTCGAAGCCCACCAGAGCCACCGGATTCAGATCAACCACCTCACACACGCCCACGCGGAGCAGGTTGCGAGCAGACAGATAGAGATTGATATCCGCCTCACCGGTAACGATCAGGGCGCCGTCGAGATTCATGCCGTCCAGCTTGGCCTTCAGATCGCGGGTCTTGGGGGCATCGATGCTGAAAGCATCCACCACCACCAGACGCTCCTGACGGACCAGCTCGGAGAAGATGCTGGCCATGGCGGCGCGGTACATCTTCTTGTTCAGTTTCTGGGAATAATCCCGGGGACGAGCGGCAAAAGTCACACCACCCCCACGCCACAGTGGGCTGCGGATAGTACCGGCGCGAGCGCGGCCGCTACCCTTCTGACGCCAGGGCTTGGCGCCACCGCCGCGCACATCACTGCGGCTCTTCTGCGCCTTGGTACCGGCACGACCGCCTGCCATATAGGCAACCACGGCCTGGTGCACCAGGGCCTCGTTAAAATCCCGACCGAACGCGCGATCAGAGACCTCGACGTCCTGCTGGGTGTCTTGAACCTGAAGCTTCATGAGATTCAACCTTTCGCCTTAACAGCGGGACGCACCAGCACGTCACCACCGGTGGAACCCGGCACCGCGCCACGAATCAGGAGCAGATTGCGCTCGACATCAACCCGGACAACTTCCAGGTTCTGCACGGTGCAGCGCTCATTACCCATCTGGCCGGCCATCTTCTTACCCTTGAACACGCGACCCGGGGTCTGGTTTTGACCGATCGAGCCCGGCGCCCGATGAGAGCGCGAGTTACCATGGGTGGCATCCTGCATGCTGAAATTATGACGCTTGATGACACCCTGGAAGCCCTTACCCTTGCTAGTCCCGGTGACATCCACCTTCTGACCTGCAGAGAAGACTTCCACATTGAGGCTGGCACCGGCTTCGATACCTTCGCCCTCACCATCCTCAAGACGGAATTCCCAAAGACCACGCCCGGCTTCCACGCCGGCCTTGGCCAGGTGGCCCGCCAGGGGCTTGGAAACACGACTTGCCCTGCGACTGCCCACCGCGACCTGCACGGCCCGATAACCATCCCGGTCGCCGGTCTTAACCTGCGCCACCCGGTTAGGCTCAACCTCGATGACAGACACCGGCAGGGAGACTCCGTCTTCAGTGAAGACACGAGTCATGCCCACCTTGCGACCGACCAGTCCGATTGCCATGACACTACCTCTTGCTTCCGCCCCGAACCGGAGCGCCGAAGAAATTATTCTGCGTTCTGAAAATCACGGCCCGGCACAAGTTACCCTGCACCGGGCCATGGAAAGCCAACAATTATGCCACAACTATTGTGGCTAGTTAAGCTTTATTTGCACATCCACGCCAGCGGCCAGATCCAGCTTCATCAGGGCGTCCACGGTCTTGTCGGTGGGGTCCATGATGTCCATCAGGCGCTTGTGGGTCCGGATCTCGTACTGATCCCGGGCATCCTTATTGACGTGCGGAGAAATCAGCACGGTAAAGCTTTCCATCTTGGTCGGCAGCGGAATCGGGCCCTTCACACGAGCACCGGTCCGCTTCGCGGTTTCCACGATCTCACTGGCGGAACGATCGATCAGACGATGATCGAAGGCCTTAAGGCGAATACGGATTCTCTGCTTGGCTGCCATGATGCTTACTCGATGATCTTGGAAACGACGCCGGCACCGACGGTACGGCCACCTTCACGGATCGCGAAGCGCAGACCGTCTTCCATCGCGATCGGCGCGATCAGGGACACGGTCATCTTCACGTTGTCACCCGGCATCACCATCTCGATGCCTTCCGGCAGATCGCAGGAACCGGTCACGTCCGTGGTACGGAAATAGAACTGCGGACGGTAGCCGTTGAAGAACGGGGTGTGACGACCACCCTCTTCCTTCGACAGCACGTAAACTTCCGCTTCAAACTTGGTGTGCGGGGTGATCGAGCCGCTCTTGCACAGCACCTGACCACGCTCCACTTCGTCACGCTTCGTGCCGCGCAGCAGCACACCCACGTTGTCACCCGCCTGACCCTGATCCAGCAGCTTGCGGAACATCTCCACGCCGGTCACGGTGGTCTTGATGGTGTCGTGGATACCCACGATGGAGACTTCGTCTCCCACCTTCACGATGCCGCGCTCGATACGACCGGTCACTACAGTACCACGTCCCGAGATGGAGAACACGTCTTCCACCGGCATCAGGAACGCACCGTCGATGGCACGCTCAGGCTCCGGAATGTATTCGTCCAGGGCGGTAATCAGCTTGTCGATCGCCGGCATGCCGATATCGGAAGTATCGCCTTCCAGCGCCTTCAGCGCAGAACCCACGATGATCGGAGTATCGTCGCCAGGGAAGTCGTAACTGGACAGCAGGTCACGCACTTCCATATCCACCAGCTCCAACAGCTCGGCGTCGTCCACCATGTCGGCCTTGTTCAGGAACACGACGATATAGGGCACGCCCACCTGACGGGCCAGCAGGATGTGCTCGCGGGTCTGGGGCATCGGGCCGTCAGCGGCAGACACCACCAGGATCGCGCCGTCCATCTGCGCCGCACCGGTGATCATGTTCTTCACGTAGTCGGCGTGGCCGGGGCAGTCCACATGGGCGTAGTGACGATTATCAGACTCGTACTCCACGTGCGCGGTGGCAATGGTGATACCGCGAGCGCGCTCTTCCGGGGCGTTGTCGATCTGGTCGTAGGCACGGGCCTCACCACCAAATTTCTTCGCCTGAACCACCGTCAGCGCCGCCGTCAGCGTGGTCTTGCCATGGTCAACGTGACCAATGGTGCCCACGTTCACGTGCGGCTTCTTACGCTCAAATTTTTCCTTCGACACCTTGTATTACCCCTTCAATATTCGAATCTGGTGACGTCCGATCAAGCCGATCTTCAGGACGACTTCTTGATGACCGCTTCAGCCACGCTGGCCGGCGCTTCCGCATACTTGGAAAACTCCATGGAGTACACGGCGCGACCCTGGGTGGCGGAGCGCAGGTCGGTGGAGTAGCCGAACATCTCGGCCAGCGGCACCTCGGCGCGAACGATCTTGCCCGCCGGGGCATCGTCCATACCCTGCACCAGACCGCGACGACGGTTCAGGTCACCCATCACGTCGCCCATGTATTCTTCCGGCGTCACCACTTCCACCTTCATGATGGGCTCCAGCAGCACGGCGCCCGCCTTGGCGGCGCCCTCCTTGAAGCCGATGGAACCGGCGATCTTGAACGCGGCTTCGGAGGAGTCCACATCGTGGTAGGAACCGTCGAACAGGGTGACCTTCACGTCCACCACCGGGAAGCCGGCAATGACACCGTTCTTGATCTGCTCCTGCACGCCCTTGTCCACCGCCGGGATGTATTCCTTGGGCACCACACCACCCACGATACCGTTGACGAACTCGTAACCGGAACCGGCCTCAAGCGGCTCAATGCGCAGCCAGACGTGACCGTACTGACCACGACCACCGGACTGACGCACGAATTTGCCTTCCTGCTCCACCTTCTTGCGGATGGTTTCCCGGTAAGCCACCTGGGGCTTGCCCACATTGGCCTCCACCTTGAACTCGCGACGCATGCGGTCGACGATGATGTCCAGGTGCAACTCGCCCATGCCGGAAATGATGGTCTGGCCGGATTCCTCGTCGGTACGCACCTGGAAGGAAGGATCTTCCTGAGCCAGCTTGGACAGGGCCACGCCCATCTTTTCCTGGTCGCCCTTGGTCTTGGGCTCCACGGCCACGGAGATCACCGGCTCGGGGAACTCCATGCGCTCCAGGGTGATGATATTGCTCAGATCACACAGGGTATCGCCGGTGCCGACATCCTTCAGACCCACCGCAGCAGCGATGTCGCCCGCCCGCACTTCCTTGATCTCTTCGCGGGAGTTGGCGTGCATCTGCACGATACGGCCGATGCGCTCCTTCTTGCCCTTGACCGGGTTGTAGACGCTGTCGCCGGATTGCACCACACCGGAATAGACACGGAAGAAGGTCAGCGTACCCACGAACGGGTCGGTGGCGATCTTGAACGCCAGGGCGGCAAACGGCTCGTCATCGGTGGAATGACGCACGCCTTCACTCTCGGCGGCATCATCAAGAATACCTTTGATGGCCAACACGTCGGTGGGCGCCGGCATGAACTCGATGATGGCGTCCAGCATGCGCTGCACGCCCTTGTTCTTGAAGGCGGTACCACACAGAGCGGGAATCACTTCATTTCTGAGCGTACGGGCACGCAGACCCTGCTTGATCTCATCAACGCTCAGCTCACCGCCTTCCAGGTACTTTTCCATCAGCTCTTCGGAGCCTTCGGCGGCAGCTTCAACCATGTGCTCACGCCATTCGTTGCACAGCTCCAGCATCTCGGCCGGGATATCCTTGGCCTCGAAGGTCATACCCTGAGAGGCGTCATCCCAGTAGATGGCCTTCATGCTGAGCAGGTCCACCACACCACTGAAGGTATCCTCAGCGCCGATAGGAATCACGATGGGCACCGGATTGGCAGCCAGACGATCACGGATCTGCCCGATCACGCGCAGGAAGTTGGCGCCGGGGCGGTCCATCTTGTTGACGAACGCCATCCGCGGCACCTGGTACTTATTGGCCTGGCGCCACACGGTTTCGGACTGAGGCTCCACGCCACCCACGGCACAGAACACGGCACAGGCACCGTCGAGCACACGCAGGGAACGCTCCACTTCGATGGTGAAGTCCACGTGCCCGGGAGTGTCGATGATGTTGACGCGATGCTCCGGGAACTGCTTGTCCATACCTGACCAGAAGCAGGTGGTCGCCGCGGAGGTGATGGTGATGCCGCGCTCCTGCTCCTGCTCCATCCAGTCCATGGTAGCTGCGCCGTCATGCACCTCACCGAGCTTATGGGAGACGCCGGTATAGAACAGGATACGCTCCGTCGTGGTCGTCTTGCCGGCGTCGATGTGCGCCATGATACCGATATTCCGGTAGCGCTCGATGGGTGTTTTGCGTGCCACTTGAAATTACCTCGAAAAGTCTTGTTCTTGGCCGCCGGTTGCCTTACCAGCGGTAATGCGAGAAGGCCTTGTTGGCGTCCGCCATGCGGTGGGTGTCTTCACGCTTTTTCACCGCAGCACCCTTGCTATCAGCGGCATCCATCAACTCACCCGCCAGCTTCAGGGCCATGGACTTCTCGCCGCGCTTGCGGGAGGCATCCACGATCCAGCGCATGGCCAGGGCGTTCTGGCGCACGGCACGCACTTCCACGGGCACCTGGTAAGTAGCACCACCCACGCGGCGGGACTTCACCTCGACGCGGGGACGCACGTTCTCCAGCGCCTGCTCCAGCACCTGGATACCGTCACCCTTCTTCCCTTCAATCTGGGTCAGGGCGCCGTACAGCACGCGTTCCGCAACGGACTTCTTGCCGTCGCGCATCACGGTATTGATAAATTTGGCGAGCAGCTCACTCCCGTACTTGGGATCGGGAAGAATGGTGCGCTTGGGAGCTTCAGATCTTCTGGACATGGTCTTATCTCAACGAGCCCTTAGGCCTTCTTGGGACGCTTGGCGCCGTACTTGGAGCGAGCCTGCTTACGGTTCTGCACACCCTGGGTATCCAGGCTGCCACGGACCGTGTGATAGCGCACACCCGGCAAATCTTTGACACGACCACCACGAATGAGCACCACCGAGTGTTCCTGAAGGTTGTGACCTTCACCACCGATGTAGCTGGAGACCTCGTAACCGTTCGTCAGGCGCACACGAGCGACCTTACGCAGCGCGGAGTTCGGCTTCTTCGGCGTGGTGGTATAGACACGTGTACACACGCCACGCTTCTGCGGGCAGGCCTCCAGGGCCGGCACGTTGCTCTTTTCCGTCGGGCGCTTGCGCGGCTTGCGCACTAACTGGTTAATTGTTGCCATGAAAGCGTTTCTCCTAGCCCAAAAACAACGACAGGCCGGACCTACCGGCCTGTCGAGGGTGCGATATGTTAGGCAGAGGGCCCGTCAGTGTCAAGACATGACGGGCACACTCACCACCAAAAGACTGCTGAATCATTCCTCGGAGGCCGCGGCGCCGTCCGAATCCCCATTGGATTCGGGCGTCACCGGGGTCTGCGACGGAGCAGCGGCCACTTCCGGCACGGACAAGGACAGGCCCCCGCCGTGACGCCGGCGGCGCCGCTCCTTGTGGTACGCCAGCCCGGAACCGGCCGGGATCAGGCGACCCACGATCACGTTCTCCTTCAGGCCGCGCAGGTCATCCCGGGCACCGCGCACAGCGGATTCGGTCAGCACCCGCGTGGTTTCCTGGAAGGAAGCCGCGGAGATGAAGGATTCCGTGACCAGCGAGGCCTTGGTGATGCCCAGCAACACCCGATCATACAGGGGATGTTGCTTGTCCGGTCCCAGCATATCCATCTCTTCCACCACCCGGGCACGATCCACCTGCTCCCCATTGAGGAAGCGGCTGTCTCCCGGATAGGTGATTTCCACCTTACGCAGCATCTGGCGAATGATCACCTCGATGTGCTTGTCGTTGATTTTCACACCCTGCAGACGATAGACGTCCTGGATTTCCTTGACCATGTACTCGGCCAGGGCGGTTACGCCCAGCAGACGCAGAATGTCGTGGGGGTTGGGTTCGCCGTCGGCGATCACTTCCCCGCGCTCCACATGCTCACCTTCGAACACGTTCACCTGACGCCACTTGGGAATCAGCTCCTCATGGGTCTCGCTGCTCTTCTCATCGGTGATGATCAGACGCTGCTTGCCCTTGGTGTCCTTGCCGAAGCTGACCGTACCGGAACGTTCCGCCAGGATGGCCGGCTCTTTGGGCTTCCTGGCCTCGAACAGATCGGCCACCCGAGGCAGACCACCGGTGATGTCGCGGGTCTTGGAGGATTCCTGCGGGATACGGGCGATAACGTCACCCACCTCCACTGCGGCGCCGTCTTCCAGGTTCACGATGGCGCCGCTCTGCAGCACATAGTGAGCGGGGATCTCGGTACCCGCCAGGCACAGATCCTGACCGTTGGGGCCCATCAGCTTCACCGTGGGACGCAGGTCCTTGCCCTGGGACCCACGAGATTTGGGATCGATGACCACGGTGGACGTCAGTCCGGTGATATCGTCCACCTGCTTGTTCACCGTCACGCCGTCGATGAAGTCGTGGGTACGGATGGTACCGGCCACCTCGGTGATGATCGGGTGAGTATGCGGGTCCCAGGTTGCCACTTCCTTGCCGGCTTCCACGGCCTCGCCATCGACCACCATGATGACCGCACCATAGGGCAGCTTGTAGCGCTCACGCTCACGGCCGGCATCGTCAATGACGCCGATTTCACCGGAACGGGACACTGCCACCAGGTTGCCGTGCTTGTTCGACACCGTCTTGATGTTGTGCAGACGGATGGAACCCTTGCCCTTGACGGAAATGCTGCTGGCGGCCGCGGTACGGCTGGCGGCGCCCCCGATGTGGAAGGTACGCATGGTAAGCTGGGTACCCGGCTCACCGATGGACTGAGCGGCGATGACACCCACCGCCTCACCGATGTTCACCCGGTGTCCACGCGCCAGGTCGCGGCCATAGCATTTGGCACAGATGCCGTGACGGGTCTGGCAGGTGATGGCGGAACGCACCACGACCTCGTCTACACCGGCAGCTTCCATGGTGTCCACGGCGTCCTCATCCAGCAGGGTGCCGCGAGACATGATCAGTTCGCCGCTCAGGGAAAGCACGTCCTCGGACAGCACACGACCCAGCACCCGCTCACGCAGCGGTTCCACCACGTCGCCGCCTTCGATAATGGGCTTCATGACGATACCCTGATCAGTACCGCAATCCGGCTCGGTCACCACCAGGTCCTGGGCCACGTCCACCAGACGACGGGTCAGGTAACCGGAGTTGGCGGTCTTGAGTGCCGTATCCGCCAGACCCTTACGGGCACCGTGGGTGGAGATGAAGTACTGCAGCACGTTCAGACCTTCACGGAAGTTCGCCGTGATGGGAGTCTCAATGATGGAACCGTCCGGCTTGGCCATCAGGCCGCGCATCCCCGCCAGCTGACGGATCTGGGCGGCGGAACCTCGCGCCCCGGAGTCGGCCATCATGAAGATGGAATTGAAGGAAGGCTGCTTGACGAGATTGCCTTGGGCATCTTCCACCTCGTCCTTGCCCAGCTTCTCCATCATGGCCTTGGCCACCTGGTCGTTGGTATGGGACCAGATGTCCACCACCTTGTTGTAGCGCTCGCCCTTGGTCACCAGACCCGAGGAATACTGCTCCTCGATATCCTTCACCTGGGTCTCGGCAGCGGCCAGGATGCCCAGCTTCTCGTCCGGAATCACCATGTCGTTGATACCGAAGGAGACACCGCCCCGGGTGGAGTACTTGAAGCCGGTGTACATCAGCTGGTCGGCGAAGATCACCGTCTCCTTCAGACCCACGCGGCGGTAGCAGTGGTTGATCAGCCCGGAAATGGCCTTCTTGGTCAGATCGCGGTTGACGATCTCGAACGGCAGGCCCGGGGGCAGAATGCGGGACAGCAGGGCACGGCCCACGGTAGTCTGATAGCGGGTCAGGGTCTCCGAACGCTCACCGTCCTCGCTCACCACCACTTCGCGGATGCGCACCTGCACGCGGGCGTGCAGTTCCACCACGCCGTTCTCGTAGGCGCGATGCACCTCGTCCACGTCACTGAACAACATGCCCTCGCCCTTGGCATTGATGCGATCGCGGGACATGTAGTACAGGCCCAGCACGATGTCCTGGGACGGCACGATGATGGGCTCACCGTTGGCGGGCGAGAGGATGTTGTTGGTGGACATCATCAGGGCGCGGGCTTCCAGCTGCGCCTCCAGGGACAGCGGCACATGCACCGCCATCTGGTCGCCGTCGAAGTCCGCGTTGAACGCGGCGCAGACCAGCGGATGCAGCTGAATCGCCTTGCCCTCGATGAGCACCGGTTCAAAGGCCTGAATGCCCAGGCGATGCAGGGTCGGTGCCCGGTTGAGCATCACCGGGTGCTCGCGGATCACCTCTTCAAGGATATCCCAGACCTCCGGCCCTTCCCTTTCCACCAGCTTCTTGGCTGCCTTGATGGTGGTGGCCAAGCCACGGCGGTGCAGCTTGCCGAAGATGAAGGGCTTGAACAGCTCCAGGGCCATCTTCTTGGGCAGACCGCACTGGTGCAGACGCAGGGTCGGACCCACCACGATCACGGAACGACCGGAGTAGTCCACGCGCTTGCCCAGCAGGTTCTGACGGAAGCGACCCTGCTTGCCCTTGATCATGTCGGCCAGGGATTTGAGCGGGCGCTTGTTGGTGCCGGTGATGGCACGGCCGCGACGGCCGTTGTCCAGCAGGGCGTCCACCGCCTCCTGCAGCATGCGCTTTTCGTTGCGCACGATGATGTCAGGGGCATTGAGCTCCAGCAGACGCTTGAGACGGTTGTTGCGGTTGATGACCCGGCGATACAGATCGTTCAGGTCGGAGGTGGCGAAGCGACCACCGTCCAGGGGCACCAGGGGACGCAGATCCGGCGGCAGCACCGGCAGCACCGTGAGGATCATCCACTCGGGCTTGTTGCCGGACTCCAGGAAGGACTCGATCAGCTTCAGGCGCTTGGCCAGACGCTTGATCTTGGTGTCGGAATTGGTCTCGCGCACTTCCGTGCGCAGGCGGCCGGCCTCCTGCTGCAGATCGATGGAGCGCAACAGTTCGAACACAGCCTCGGCGCCCATGCGGGCATCGAACTCGTCACCGTGTTCTTCGATGGCATCCAGGTACTGCTCGTCGCTCAGCAACTGGCCCCGTTCCAGGGTGGTCATGCCCGGATCCACCACCACGAAGGCTTCAAAATACAGCACCCGCTCAATGTCGCGCAGGGTCATGTCCAACAACAGGCCGATGCGGGACGGCAGGCTCTTGAGGAACCAGATATGGGCCACCGGGCTGGCCAGCTCGATATGACCCATGCGCTCGCGGCGCACCTTGGTCTGGGTCACTTCCACGCCGCACTTTTCACACACCACGCCGCGGTGCTTGAGGCGCTTGTACTTGCCGCACAGGCACTCGTAGTCCTTGATGGGGCCGAAGATCTTGGCGCAGAACAGGCCATCCCGTTCCGGCTTGAAGGTACGGTAGTTGATGGTTTCCGGCTTCTTGACCTCGCCGAATGACCAGGACCGGATCATTTCAGGGGACGCCAGCGCGATCCGGATGGCATCAAATTCTTCCACCTGGCCTTGCTGCTTGAGTAGATTGAGAAGATCTTTCATCGATTCACCTCGATTGAGTCGGAGCGGACACGTCCTGATTGCCCGACGGGGCGGACGGAAGGTCCGCCCCCGTCATGTGGTCCTGGCTCAGTCCTGCTCCAGTTCGATATTGATGGCCAGCGAACGAATTTCCTTCATGAGTACATTGAAGGACTCGGGAATATTCGCTTCCATCCGGTGATCGCCGTCGACGATGTTCTTGTACATCTTGTTGCGGCCCTGTACGTCATCAGACTTCACGGTCAACATTTCCTGCAGCGTATATGCCGCGCCGTAGGCCTCAAGGGCCCAGACTTCCATCTCCCCGAAGCGCTGGCCACCGAACTGGGCCTTGCCGCCCAGCGGCTGCTGGGTGACCAGGCTGTACGGGCCGGTGGAACGGGCGTGCATCTTGTCATCAACCAGATGGTTCAGCTTCAGCATGTGCATGTAGCCCACGGTGACCGGCCGATCGAAGGTCTCACCGGTCCGGCCGTCACAGAGGAAGGTCTGACCGGTTTCCGGCAGATCCGCCAGCTTGAGCATGTGCTTGATCTCATGCTCCTCGGCACCGTCGAACACCGGAGTGGCCATGGGCACGCCGCGACGCAGGCGCTTGGCCAGTTCGATGACCTCCTCGTCGGAGAGCTGGGACAGGTCTTCCTTGATGTTCTTGGGATCATGGTTGTAGATTTGATCCAGGAACCGGCGCAACTCGTCCATCTGGGCCTTGGCATCGATCATGCGGCCGATCTTCTGGCCCAGCCCCTTGGCCGCCCACCCCAGATGGGTTTCCAGCACCTGCCCCACGTTCATGCGCGAAGGCACGCCCAGCGGGTTGAGCACGATGTCCACGGGGGAACCGTCCTCCAGGTAAGGCATGTCCTCCATCGGCACGATCATGGACACCACACCCTTGTTACCGTGGCGGCCGGCCATCTTGTCACCGGGCTGCATGCGACGCTTCACGGCCAGATAGACCTTGACCATCTTCAACACGCCGGGCGCCAGATCGTCACCGGCGGTGAGTTTGGCCTTCTGCTCCTTGAAGCGCTTCTCGAAGGCGTCATGCTGCAGCTTGAGCTGGTCCTGCATCAGTTCCAGCTGTTCGTTGACTTCCTCACTGCGCATGCGGATCTCGAACCACTTCTCACGAGGCAGTTCGCTCAGGTAGGTGCGGGTCACCTTGGCGCCATCCTTCAGGCCGCCGGGGCCACCGGCCGCCAGCTTGCCGGAGAGCAGTTTCTCCACGCGATCGTAGATGTCGTCCTCGTAGATACGCAGCTGATCCTTGAGGTCCTTGCGGACGGATTCCAGGGCCATTTCCTCGATCTGCAGGGCACGCTTGTCCTTCTCCACACCGTCGCGGGTGAAGACGCGGACATCGATCACGGTGCCCTCGATACCGGAAGAGACACGCAGACTCGTGTCCTTCACGTCCGAGGCCTTCTCGCCGAAGATGGCGCGCAGCAACTTCTCTTCCGGGGTCAGCTGGGTCTCGCCCTTGGGCGTGACCTTGCCCACCAGGATATCACCCGGCTTCACCTCGGCCCCCACGTAGACGATGCCCGACTCATCCAGCTTGGAGAGCAGACCTTCGGACACGTTGGGGATATCGGCACTGATCTCCTCCGGCCCCAGCTTGGTATCCCGGGCCACGCAGGTGAGTTCCTCGATGTGGATCGAGGTGAAGCGATCTTCCTGTACCACCCGCTCGGAGATGAGGATGGAGTCCTCGAAGTTGTAGCCGTTCCAGGGCATGAAGGCCACCAGCATGTTCTGGCCCAGGGCCAGTTCACCCAGATCCGTGGAGGAACCATCGGCAATGACGTCACCGCGGGCGATGACGTCACCCACGCGGACCAGCGGGCTCTGGTTGATGCAGGTGTTCTGGTTGGAACGGGTGTACTTGATGAAGTTGTAGATGTCCACACCGGGTTCGCCGGCTTCGGTCTCGTCATCGTTGACGCGCACCACCACACGGGCGGCATCCACGGAGTCCACCACGCCACCCCGGAGGGCCACGATGGAAGAACCGGAGTCGATGGCCACGGTACGCTCGATGCCGGTGCCCACCACCGGGGTCTCGGCACGCAGACAGGGCACGGCCTGACGCTGCATGTTGGAACCCATGAGGGCGCGGTTGGCGTCGTCATGCTCCAGGAATGGAATCAGTGCCGCCGCCACGGAGACGATCTGCTTGGGCGAGATGTCCATGCACTGGATCTTGTCCGGAGTGGACATGGTGAACTCGTTCTGGAAACGGCAGGACACCAGCTCGTCCATCAGGCTACCGGCCTCATCCAGGGTGGCGTTCGCCTGGGCGATGACGTAGTTGCCTTCCTCAATGGCCGACAAATACAGGATTTCCTCGGTCACCTTGCCGTCCACCACCCGGCGGTACGGCGTTTCCAGGAAGCCGTAGCGGTTGGTGCGGGCGTACACGGCCAGAGAGTTGATCAGGCCGATGTTCGGACCTTCCGGGGTCTCGATGGGGCAGACGCGACCATAGTGCGTGGGATGCACGTCACGGACTTCGAAGCCCGCCCGCTCGCGGGTCAGACCACCGGGGCCCAGGGCCGAGATACGACGCTTATGGGTGACCTCGGACAGCGGGTTGTTCTGGTCCATGAACTGGGACAGCTGGCTGGAGCCGAAGAACTCCTTCACCGCCGCCGCCACCGGCTTGGCGTTGATCAGTTCCTGAGGCATCAGGCCCTCACTCTCGGCCACGCTCAGGCGTTCCTTCACGGCGCGCTCCACGCGCACCAAGCCGACGCGGAAGACGTTTTCCGCCATCTCGCCCACGCTGCGCACGCGACGGTTGCCCAGGTGGTCGATGTCGTCCACATGGCCGTTGCCGTTACGGATGTCGATCAGGACCTTGACCACGTCCAGGATGTCTTGGTTATCCAGCACGCCCGGGCCGACCTCTTCCTCACGACCCACGCGACGGTTGAACTTCATCCGCCCCACGGCGGAGAGATCATAGCGGTCTTCGCTGAAGAACAGGCTCTGGAACAGGTTCTCGGCGGCATCCTTGGTCGGCGGCTCGCCCGGACGCATCATCCGGTAGATCTCCACCTGGGCCTCCAGCTGGGAGCGCGTGGTGTCGATCCGCAGGGTGCTGGAGATATAGGGGCCGTGATCCAGATCGTTGGTATACAGGGTGCGGAAGGTCTTGACGCCGGAACGACGGATCTTCTCCAGCATGTCGGGAGTCAGTTCGTCGTTGGCGTTGGCCACCAGCTCGCCGCTGTCTTCATCGGCGACGGTATGGGCCAGAATCTTGCCCACCAGGAATTCGGCCGGCACTTCCAGGGACTTCAGCTCGGCCTGTTCCATCTGGCGCACATGACGGGCGGTGATGCGCCGGCCGGATTCCACCAGCAGCTGATCGCCCACGTAGATGTCAAAGGCCGCCGTCTCGCCGCGCAGGCGCTCCGGGACCAGTTCCATCTCGAAACCTTCCTTGAGGATCTTGACCGTATTGGTCTCGAAGAAGGTTTCCAGGATGTCTTCTTCCTCCATGCCCAGGGCACGGAGCAGCACCGTCGCAGGCAGCTTGCGGCGACGGTCGATACGTACAAAGATGGAGTCCTTCGGATCAAACTCGAAGTCCAGCCAGGAGCCGCGGTAGGGAATCACGCGGGCATTGAACAGCAGTTTGCCGGAGCTGTGGGTCTTGCCCTTGTCGTGGTCGAAGAACACGCCGGGGGACCGGTGCAGCTGGGACACGATCACGCGCTCGGTACCGTTGATCACGAACGTACCGTTGTCGGTCATGAGCGGCAGTTCGCCCATGTAAACTTCCTGCTCCTTGATGTCCTTGACCACGCGGGAGCCCGCCGGGGCTTCCTTGTCGTAGATCACCAGGCGCAGCAGCACACGCAGCGGGGCGGCGTAGGTCATCCCACGCAGCTGACATTCCTTCACATCAAATACGGGATCACCCAAGCGATAGCTGACGTATTCCAGTTCCACGGACCCGGAATAGCTCACGATCGGGAACACCGACTTGAAGGCGGCGTGCAGACCTATCTCGTCGCGGCCCTGACGGGGCTCGCTCATCTGCAGGAACTGACGGTAGGAATCAATCTGCGTGGCCAGCAGATAGGGGACATCGAGGATCTGGGGCCGTTTGCCGAAATCCTTGCGGATGCGCTTCTTCTCGGTGTAGCTATAAGCCATTGTGATTCCTCACACTAGAATCGACACGCCACCCTTGTGTGCGGGGTGAAGTGGAGCAAGCAGCAAGAGGCCGGCGGTGTATCACCGCCAGCCCCCGGGTGTCACGCGAGCAAGTCGCGAAACAAAGACCAGACCAACGCCTTACTTGAGTTCGACGCTGGCGCCGGCTTCTTCCAGTTCCTTCTTGATCTTCTCGGCTTCATCCTTGTTCACGCCTTCCTTCACGGTGGCCGGAGCGGATTCGACCATGTCCTTGGCTTCCTTCAGACCCAGACCGGTCAGGCCGCGGATGACCTTGATCACGTTGACCTTGTTGGCGCCGAAGCTGGTCATGACGACATCGAACTCGTCCTTGACTTCGGCAGCGGCTTCGCCACCGGCGGCGGCAACGGGGGCGGCAGCCACGGCAGCGGCAGCGCTCACGCCGAACTTCTCTTCCATCGCGGAAATCAGATCAACGATTTCCAGAACGGTCATGTTGGAAATGGTTTCCAGGATTTCTTCTTTCGAAACAGCCATGGTTAACTCCTAAGAGGGTGTGATACCCGATTCGGTTCAAAAATATGCTCAGGCAGCAGCCTGTTTCTGGTCGCGAATAGCGGCCACAGTGCGAACGAACTTGCCCGGGACTTCGTTGAGGGTGCGCGCGAACTTGTCGAGCGGCGCCTTCATGACAGCCATGAGCAGGCTGATGGCCTGGTCGCGGGTCGGCATGCTGGCCAGACGATCCAGATCGCCCGGACCCAGCAGCTGTCCACCCACGGACACCATCTTGCACTCCAGCTTCGCGTGGCTCTTGGCAAAGTCCTTGACCAGTCTTGCAGCAGCACCCGGATCTTCCTGGGAGAAGGCCAGGACCAAGGGTCCGACCATACCTTCCTGCATGCACTGGAAATCGGTCCCCTCGACCGCACGACGGGCGAGGGAATTCTTCACCACCCGCAGGTAGACGCCGGACTCACGCGCTTTCTTGCGCAGTTCGGTCATCTCGCCCACGGAGAGCCCGCGATATTCAGCCGCAACGGCTGAATAAGCACTGGCGGCCACCGCAGCGACCTCAGAGACAATCGCCTTCTTGTCTTCGAGATTCAGTGCCACGGATATACCTCCTGTTTGACGTCAAGGGCTTGCGCCGTTGACGCTGAGTGATAAAGCCGAGAGCGGTAAGACCCTCGACTACCTTTACGGCGTACCCTCAGCAGGAAGAACCTGAATCGGGAGACACCGTCTGCGCAGGCGGACCTGATGCTTCCATTAAGTCCCGGCAACCCGGGACGCCTGCGGTCTTGGACGGATACCGGCTTGCGCCGGCAGTCCCACCCAAACTAATTTCGAATCCGTATTACAGCGACAGGGAACCCTGATCCACCGGCAACCCGGGACCCATGGTGGTGGAAACGGTCACCCGCTTCATGTACACACCCTTGGCGGCAGCCGGCTTGGCCTTCATCAGATCGCCCAACAGCGCCATCAGGTTTTCTTCCAGCGCCTTGGGCTCAAAGCTCACGTTGCCGATGGTGCAGTGAATGATACCGCCCTTGTCCGTGCGGTAACGCACCTGACCGGCCTTGGCATTTCTCACCGCACCCGCCACGTCGGCAGCCACCGTACCCACCTTGGGGTTCGGCATCAGGCCGCGGGGACCCAGGATCTGGCCCAACTGCCCCACCACACGCATGGCGTCGGGGCTGGCGATCACCACATCAAAGTTCAGATTGCCGGCCTTCACTTCGGCGGCCAGATCATCCATGCCCACGATGTCGGCACCGGCTTCACGGGCGGCGTCGGCATTGGCACCCTGGGTGAACACGGCCACGCGCACGGTCTTGCCGGTGCCGTTGGGCAGCACGGTGGAACCACGCACCACCTGGTCGGACTTACGCGGGTCCACGCCCAGGTTCACGGCCACGTCCACGGATTCACTGAACTTGGCGGAAGCCGTATCCTTCAGCAGATGAAGGGCATCGGACAACGGATACATCTTGCCGGGCTCAACCTTTTCGCGGATCGCCCGCATGCGCTTGCTCAGCTTTGCCATCTCACACGCCCTCCACGTCAAGACCCATACTGCGCGCACTGCCGGCGATGGAACGCACGGCGGCTTCCATATCTGCGGCGGTCAGATCGGGCATCTTGGTACGGGCAACTTCTTCCACCTGCTCACGGGTCACCTTGCCCACCTTGACGGTATTGGGCGTGGCGGAACCCTTGGGCACACCAGCGGCCTTGCGCAGCAGCACGGAGGCCGGCGGGGTCTTGGTGATGAAGGTAAAGGAGCGGTCGGAATAGACGGTGATCACCACAGGAATCGGCAGACCCGGCTCCAGACTCTGCGTCTGGGCATTGAAGGCCTTACAGAATTCCATGATGTTCACACCGCGCTGACCCAGTGCGGGGCCGACGGGGGGACTGGGGTTGGCCTTACCGGCGGCCACCTGAAGCTTGATGTAAGCTTCGATCTTCTTAGCCATGACATGAACTCCTGAGTGTGGGTGCTAGCGCCTTTCGGCTCCCCTGAGGAAAAGCGGCAGGACCCAGGGCTCCCCGGGTCCTGCCGCAATTCGGTAATTCCAGCAGATCTATACCTTCTCGACCTGATGGAACTCCAGCTCCACGGGCGTGGAGCGGCCAAAAATCTGCACAGCCACCAGCAGGCGGTTCTTGTCGTAGTTGACCTCTTCGACGACGGCATTGAAGTCGTTGAAGGGACCATCGGTAACCCGGACCACTTCGCCGGGCTCGAACAAGACCTTGGGACGCGGCTTTTCCGCGCCTTCCTGCATACGCTGCAGAATGACATCGGCCTCCTTGTCCGAAATCGGCGTGGGACGATCGGCGTTGGCGCCGATGAAACCCAGCACCTTGGGCACGCTCTTGACGAGGTGCCAGGTATCTTCATCCATTTCCATCTGGACCAGGACATACCCGGGGAAGAACTTGCGCTCACTCTTGCGCTTCTGTCCGTCGCGCATTTCCACCACTTCCTCGGTGGGCACGAGGATGTCCCCGAACTTGTCCTGCATGTCAAAACGGGTAATGCGCTCCTTGAGGGAGCGCTTCACCTGGTTCTCAAAACCGGAATATGCATGCACGACATACCAACGCAGGGCCATCTTGACTTCCTAATTGCTCAGCGGATGAATTCGCGAATCGACCACCCCAGCAGCATATCGATCAGCCACAGCATGATCGCCACAAGGATAGTCACCGCCAGGACGACCAGAGAGGTCTGCAAGGTCTCGACCCGGGTGGGCCAGACCATCTTGCGCACTTCGGTGCGCGAATCCTGGAGGAAACCCGCCAGCGTCCGACCCTTGGCAGTGGTAAACACGATACCCACCGCCACCCCGCTGATTGCCAGCAGGCCCAGAACACGGAGGAGTGTTGACCCATCCGAGAACCAATAAAAGCCGATGACGCCCGCCACCAGCAGCCCGACGGCTACCAGCAGCTTGACGGTATCGAAACCGGCACCTTCTACTTCCGCTTTACCTGCCATGGGATAGAACTTGACCCGGGTGCAATCGCAACTGCCTGCGAGAGATGGCAGGCCAGGAGGGACTCGAACCCCCAACCTGCGGTTTTGGAGACCGCTGCTCTGCCAATTGAGCTACTGGCCTGTAACAACCGATACAAGCGAACCGCCTTCTGATTCAAACCCGGCACCCGCCTTCCGACGGGCGCCGAACTCAAGCCGTTCCAGCTGGACGATTGTATCGCCTCGGCGGATGACTCCGCCAGTACTTCTTACTGCTTACTGAATGATCTTGGCGACCACGCCGGCACCGACGGTACGGCCACCTTCACGGATCGCGAAGCGCAGACCGTCTTCCATCGCGATCGGCGCGATCAGGGACACGGTCATCTTCACGTTGTCACCCGGCATCACCATCTCGATGCCTTCCGGCAGATCGCAGGAACCGGTCACGTCCGTGGTACGGAAATAGAACTGCGGACGGTAGCCGTTGAAGAACGGGGTGTGACGACCACCCTCTTCCTTCGACAGCACGTAAACTTCCGCTTCAAACTTGGTGTGCGGGGTGATCGAGCCGCTCTTGCACAGCACCTGACCACGCTCCACTTCGTCACGCTTCGTGCCGCGCAGCAGCACACCCACGTTGTCACCCGCCTGACCCTGATCCAGCAGCTTGCGGAACATCTCCACGCCGGTCACGGTGGTCTTGATGGTGTCGTGGATACCCACGATGGAGACTTCGTCTCCCACCTTCACGATGCCGCGCTCGATACGACCGGTCACTACAGTACCACGTCCGGAGATGGAGAACACGTCTTCCACCGGCATCAGGAACGCACCGTCGATGGCACGCTCAGGCTCCGGAATGTATTCGTCCAGGGCGGTAATCAGCTTGTCGATCGCCGGCATGCCGATATCGGAAGTATCGCCTTCCAGCGCCTTCAGCGCAGAACCCACGATGATCGGAGTATCGTCGCCAGGGAAGTCGTAACTGGACAGCAGGTCACGCACTTCCATATCCACCAGCTCCAACAGCTCGGCGTCGTCCACCATGTCGGCCTTGTTCAGGAACACGACGATGTAGGGCACACCCACCTGACGGGCCAGCAGGATGTGCTCGCGGGTCTGGGGCATCGGGCCGTCAGCGGCAGACACCACCAGGATCGCGCCGTCCATCTGCGCCGCACCGGTGATCATGTTCTTCACGTAGTCGGCGTGGCCGGGGCAGTCCACATGGGCGTAGTGACGATTATCAGACTCGTACTCCACGTGCGCGGTGGCAATGGTGATACCGCGAGCGCGCTCTTCCGGGGCGTTGTCGATCTGGTCGTAGGCACGGGCCTCACCACCAAATTTCTTCGCCTGAACCACCGTCAGCGCCGCCGTCAGCGTGGTCTTGCCATGGTCAACGTGACCAATGGTGCCCACGTTCACGTGCGGCTTCTTACGCTCGAATTTTTCCTTCGACATGGTCTAGCACCCCGGCTGAAGTTCTTGCTTTACACAAAATAGACAATGGAGCCCATAACCGGATTTGAACCGGTGACCTCTTCCTTACCAAGGAAGTGCTCTACCGACTGAGCTATATGGGCCTGACTCTATAACACTGATGCTGTTGGAGCGGGTGATGGGAATCGAACCCACATCATCAGCTTGGAAGGCTGAGGTTCTACCGTTGAACTACACCCGCGGAACCCCGCACTGCCGGTAGCGCCACTCAGTCGCCTTGCCGGCACCCGCCCAAAAAAAACGGGACACGGGACGCCAAGTAAAACACCTCATCCTCCCCTTACTCAGGAAGGAAACCCGGCGCTCACACCTTAATGTAGTGGATAAACGCCGGAACCAGGAATCTGGTGGAGGGGGAAGGATTCGAACCTTCGAAGGCTGAGCCAGCAGATTTACAGTCTGCCCCCTTTGACCGCTCGGGAACCCCTCCAGGGGTGAAAGCCGGTGATTATTCGCATGAGCGCCCCCGCTGTCAAGCACTAATTTCGATTGAAGTGAAATTCCCGGTCATTCCCCCGGCCCACGCAGCAAATCCCTCATCCCCGATAGCTCCGTCATTCCCGCGAAAGCGGGAATCCAGAACCTGCGGCCCGACCTCGCCCCCCTTCCGTCATTCCCGCGAAAGCGGGAATCCAGTCATAGGCTGAAAACTCTGGACTCCCGCCTTCGCGGGAGTGACGGAAAGAGGCATCGGGGAGCACAGGAAGAGTGGACCGGGGAGACGGAGGAAGAAGGGCATCGGGGAGTGGCGGAAAGAGGCTTACTCAGTGTTTCCTTAATGAAGTCATCACGGGCCTTTGCTACGATGCCTGATTGACTCAAAGATCCACATCAGGGGAATCGCACGATCATGAAGGTCACCATATACGGCTCCGGCTATGTAGGACTGGTCACGGGCGCCTGCCTGGCGGAAGTGGGCAACCACGTCCTGTGCGTGGATATCGACCCCGACAAAATCGAGCGCCTCAAGCGCGGCGAAATCCCCATCTACGAGCCCGGCCTGGAAGACCTGGTGACCGAAAACACCGCCGCCGGACGCCTCTCCTTCACCCTGGACCCGGCAGAAGGCGTCAAACACGGCCTGTTCCAGTTCATCGCCGTGGGCACCCCGCCTGACGAGGACGGCTCCGCCGATCTGAGCCACGTCCTCGCCGTCGCCCACGCCATTGCCGACAACATGAGCGAGTACCGCATCGTGGTGAACAAGTCCACCGTCCCCGTGGGCACCGCCGACAAGGTCAAGGCGGCCATCACCGACACCCTGGCCCAACGCAGCTCCCAGGTGGACTTCGACGTGGTCTCCAACCCGGAATTCCTCAAGGAAGGGGCCGCCATCGACGACTTCATGAAGCCCGACCGCATCATCGTCGGCACCGACAACCCGCGCACCGCCGAACTCATGCGCGCCCTCTATGCCCCCTTTAACCGCAACCATGACCGGGTCATGGCCATGGACATCCGCTCTGCAGAGCTGACCAAATACGCCGCCAACGCCATGCTGGCCACCAAAATCAGCTTCATGAACGAACTGGCCAACCTGGCGGAAAAGCTGGGCGCCGACATCGAGCACGTGCGCCAGGGCATCGGCTCCGACCCGCGCATCGGCTACCACTTTATCTACCCCGGCTGCGGTTACGGCGGCTCCTGCTTTCCCAAGGACGTGAAGGCCCTGGAACGCACCGCCCGCCAGGTGGGCTTCAAGGCTCAACTGCTGGCCGCCGTGGAAGACGTAAACGAGCGCCAAAAAGAGCGCCTGTTCGACAAGATCCGCACCCATTTCAACGGCGACCTCAAGGGCCGCACCATCGCCCTGTGGGGCCTTTCCTTCAAACCCAACACGGATGACATGCGCGAAGCCTCCAGCCGCACCCTGATGGAAGCCCTGTGGGATGCCGGCGTCCACGTTCGCGCCCACGACCCGGTGGCCATGGAAGAATGCGCCCGCCTCTATGGTGAACGCCCGAACCTGACCCTGTGCGAAGACCACGAAGAGGCCCTGGCAGGTGCCGACGCGCTGGCCATCGTCACCGAGTGGAACGTCTTCCGCAGCCCGGACTTCGACCTGATCCGCAAGCAGCTCAAGACCCCGACCATCTTTGACGGTCGCAACCTCTACGAGCCGCGACACATGGAAGACATGGGGTTTGCCTATTACGCCATCGGCCGAGGCCGGTCCATCCAGGCCTGAGCCCGAGGGATCACCATGTCAAACAAACCCATCCTGGTCACCGGCGGCGCCGGCTACATCGGCAGCCACACCGCCCTGATGCTGGCCGAGGCCGGTGAACGCGTCATCGTCCTGGACAACCTCTCCACCGGCTTCGCCGACGCCGTCACCCAGGGCGAACTGATCATCGGCGATGTCGCCGACAAGGCGCTGGTCAGCCGCATCCTGCACGAGCATGACATCGACACCGTCATGCACTTCGCCGCCCACACCATCGTCCCCGAATCCGTCGCCGATCCGCTCAAATACTACGGCAACAACACCTGCGGCACCCGCAACCTGCTGGAATGCTCCGCCCGGGCCGGTGTAAAGAATTTCGTCTTCTCCTCCACCGCCGCCGTCTACGGCATCCCCCGCGACGGCATCGCCCGGGAAGACAGCCCCACCGCCCCCATCAACCCCTACGGCACCTCCAAGCTCATGAGCGAATGGATGCTCCGGGATCTCTCCGCCGCCTGTGATCTGCGCCACGTCATCCTGCGCTACTTCAACGTCGCCGGCTCGGACCCGGAAGGCCGCATCGGCCAGTCCACGGCAAAGGCCACCCTGCTGGTCAAGGTGGCCTGCGAAGCCGCCGTGGGCAAACGACCTCATGTCTCGGTCTTCGGCACCGACTACCCCACCCCCGACGGCACCGGGGTGCGTGACTACATCCACGTCAGCGACCTGGCGGCCGCCCACCTCAAGGCCCTGGAACACCTCCGCGCCGGAGGCGAATCAGACACCTTCAACGTGGGCTACGGCCACGGCCTGAGCGTCAGGGAAGTGCTGGATGCGGTGGAGCGCCTGAACGGCAAGCCGCTGGACATCCGGGAAGAACCGCGCCGCCCCGGCGACCCGCCCAGCCTGGTGGCCGCGGCGGACCGAATCCGCGCCACACTGGGCTGGACCCCGCGGCACGACGACCTGGCGTTCATCGTTCGCACCTCGCTGGAGTGGGAACGGGCGCCGCGCTACTAGGAAGAAACAGGCCCGGCGATGAACCGGGCCTCAGGACTGCCGAACAAAGGCCTTCCTGCCCAGGTGCATCACCAACAAATGAGGGGGCATTTTCTGCCAGTGCCCCCGAATGATCAGCAACCACTCACTCAAACGCCGATAGACACCCCGATCCAGGGTGTCCGAAGGGGACAGGGACATCCTCAACCCCCAGTCCAGCACCGCCCCCCCGAACCCCACTGGATAACGGCGCCGCGCCAGATCCAGCACATCTCCCGGGACAGGGGTACCCACCAGACGATCCAGGTAATGCAGCGCCATGAAAAGGGGACGCTCAAGCCCGATCTCGGCCGCCCGCAGCAGCAGGCGCCGCCAGTCCTCGTCACCCGAAAAACCCCGGATCATCCCGTCCAGATCCAACAGATCCCGGAGCCCACCGGCCATCTCGCCCTCGGAAAAGAACAGATGCGTCGCGCTGTGCAGCACCCGGTCCTCCGGCGCCAGCACCCTGAAGAAACAGCCGTCGAGGGTCATCGCGGCATCCATCAGCAAGTCCGGACGGGTCTTCAGACGGGCCGTGGGCGGCAGGATCGAATGATGGACGTCAAGGGTCGTGCCGCGACGGATATGCTGCAGCGGCGGCAATTCATGCATCCATTCACGGTAATAGCGCTGATCGTAGTCGTCATGATGACTGTTCACCCAGCCCTTGAGCATCAGCGCCGCCTCCACCCGAGGCAACGCCTCCGGCGCCACCATGATGTCGATATCACCAAACAGGCGCCCTCCGGCAAACGCCAGATCGGCCACATGGTAGGCCGCGCCCTTGAGCAGAATGACCGGCACATCCAGCCCGGACAGCGCCTCCTCGATACAGGAAAGCTCCCACCGCAGCTCCTCTGCCTGGGTATTCACCCGGGCAATGGCCCATTCCAGATGCTGACGAGGACCGATGGGCACGGACGCCAGTAATCCGCACGCCTCAAGCCCCACCGCCAACCGGCCAAGCAATCGACTCAGGCGGGCCTGCCTGATCAATACGTCCCACTGGCCGGGAGAAAGGGTCCCCAGGGATACGGGATCCAGCACCCCGGACACGAGCAGTTCCCTTGCCGAACCACGCGCG
>NZ_JAJNQM010000030.1:0-37061 GCF_022227785.1 Ectothiorhodospira lacustris
TAGCCCCCCCTGCCCCGACAGATCCTTGATCAGCACGCCGCCCGCACGAATCCCCTCGAAGATCTCCCGCCCCCGACCGGACGGAGCCCGGAACAGGATGAAATTCGCCTCACTGGGGAACGGCTCCACACCCGGCAGCTTCGCCAGGGCTTCGAACAGCACCTCACGGTCCCGGCGAATCCAGGCCGCCTGTTCATCCAGCACCCCATGATGCTCCAGCGCAAATTCCGCTGCCGCCTGGGTGAGAACGTTGATGTTGTAGGGCAGGCGGACCTTGTCCAGCTGCCCGATCCACTCGGGCATCCCGCACAGATAGCCCAGTCGCAGGCCCGCCAGCCCCAGCTTGGAGACGGTACGCATCACCAGCACACGCCCATCGGTGCCCACGTCCGGCAGGAAGCTGTCCCGGGCAAAGGGGCCGTAGGCCTCGTCCACCACCACCAGCCCGGGCGCTGCCTGGATCAACGGCTCCATCTCGGCCCGCGGCCAGAGATTCCCGGTGGGATTGTTGGGCCAGGCTAGAAATGTCACGGCGGGCCGGTGCCGCTCCAGGGCGGCCAGCATGGCCGGCATATCCAGCGAGAAGTCCGGCTTCAGGGGGACGCCGACAAACTCCAGCCCGAGCCAGCGAGCCACCATCCGGTACATGACGAACCCGGGCTCCGGCGCCATCACCACCCGCCCGGGGCCGGCCACGGCCATGAGCAGGATCTGGATCAGCTCGTCGGAGCCGTTGCCCAGCAACAGGGCCGCCTCGTCGGGCACCCCCATCACCGTCCGCAGGCGGGCCACCAGTTCCGTGCCCCTCGGGTCCGGATAGCGGTTGACCGGGAGCCGGCTCAGGGTGTCGGCCCAGGCATCGCGCAGGGACTGTGGCCACTCATAGGGGTTTTCCATGGCATCCAGCTTGACCAATCCCTGGGCCGAAGGCACGGGGTAGGCAGACAGTTCACGGATCTCGGTCCGGATCAGGTGTTCCGGGCGAGGCGGGTTCACGGCATGGGAATCTTTTTGGGGCATCGTATCGTGGACACAGGCAATGGGGACAGGCTCAGCGATCACAATCGTTGGGATCGATACGGTATTCCGCCGAGCAGGCATGGGCAATCAGCCCCTCACCCCGGGCCAGCACGGAGGCGGTCCGACCCAGATCGGAGGCCCCGGCGGGAGAGCAGTGAATCAGGCTGGAGCGTTTCTGGAAGTCATAGACACCCAGGGGTGAGGAAAAGCGCGCCGTGCGGGAGGTGGGCAGTACGTGGTTGGGGCCGGCGCAGTAGTCGCCCACGGCCTCCGCCGTGTGGCGCCCCAGGAAGATGGCGCCGGCATGGCGAATGCGGCGGGCCATGGCCTCGGGTTCGGCCACGGACAGCTCCAGGTGCTCCGGGGCCACGTGATTGGCCACATCCACGGCCTCGTCCAGATCCTTCACCCGGATCAGGGCTCCCCGGGCAGCCAGTGAGGCGCGGATGATCTCGGCCCGGGGCATGCGCTCAAGCAGCGCATCCATGGCGTCGGATACGGCCTCCAGGAAATCCCCGTCGGGACTGACCAGAATGGCCTGAGCGTCCTCGTCATGTTCAGCCTGGGAGAACAGGTCGGCAGCGATCCAGTCAGGATCGGTCCTGCCGTCGCAGACCACCAGGATCTCGGAAGGACCAGCCACCATGTCGATCCCCACCGCACCGAAGACCATGCGCTTGGCGGTGGCCACATAGATGTTCCCGGGACCCACGATCTTGTCCACCTGAGGGATGGTCTCGGTCCCGTAGGCCAGTGCCGCCACCGCCTGTGCCCCGCCGATGGCGAATACCCGGTCCACCCCGGCCACGGCCGCCGCCGCCAGCACCAGGTCATTCACCTGGCCGTCCGGGGTGGGCACCACCATGATCACCTCGGGCACACCGGCCACCTTGGCGGGGACCGCGTTCATGATCACCGAGGAGGGATAGGCCGCCTTGCCGCCGGGCACATAGAGACCGACCCGGTCCAGGGGGTTGACCTGCTGACCCAGCACGGTGCCGTCGGACTCGGTGTACTGCCAGTCGGACAGCTTCTGGTGTTCCGCATAGCATCGCACCCGCTCCGCGGCCCGCTCCAGGGCCTCGCGATGCTCCGGAGCGATCCGGACCAGGGCGGCGTCGAGCCGGTCACGATGGATTTCCAGCTCGGTCAGCGCGGCCTTTTCCAGACGGTCGAACCGGGCCGTGTATTCCAGCACCGCCGCATCCCCCCGGTGTCGCACATCGGCCAGGATATCGCGCACGGTCGTGAACACGGCCTCGTCGGACACACTCTCCCAGGCCAGCAGCTGATCCAGTCGTACGCGGAAATCGGCTTGTCGGGAGTCCAGGCGATTGATCTTCGGCATGGGGACGCCTCGAAACGGATTAAGTTGAACAGTGTAGCGCGCCCTCCTCCCCCATGGGGAGAAGGGACGGGGCGAAGAGGGTTGCGGCCCGGGCCTTCAGCGCCCGCGACGGGCCTTGACCGCTGCAGCCAGTTCTCGCAGCAGGGGGGCCGTATCATCCCAGTTCATACAGGCATCGGTGATGCTCTGGCCGTAGACCGAGGGCTTGCCTGCCACCATGTCCTGACGGCCGGCGACCAGATGGCTTTCCAGCATCACCCCGATGATACGGCGATCGCCGCCGTGTATCTGTGCCGCTACCGAGCGGGCCACCTCCACCTGACGGGCTGGGTCCTTGCGGCTGTTGGCATGGCTGCAGTCAATCATGAGCTGGGGTGTCAGACCGGCATCCTGCAGGGCTTCGGCGGCTTCATCCAGGCTCTTGGGCTCATAATTGGGGGTCTTGCCGCCCCGCAGGATGATATGGCAGTCCTCATTGCCCGCGGTGGAGAAGATGGCGGAGCGCCCGGCCTTGGTCACGGACAGGAAATGGTGAGGTTTCGAACTGGAACGGATGGCATCAATGGCCACCTGCAGACTGCCATCGGTGCTGTTCTTGAAACCCACCGGGCAGGACAGCCCGGAGGCCAGTTCCCGATGCACCTGGCTTTCGGTGGTACGGGCGCCGATGGCGCCCCAGGCCACCAGGTCCGCCACATACTGAGGACTGATCAGGTCCAGATATTCAGTCGCGGCCGGCACGCCGCGCCGGGCCAGATCCAGCAACAGGCTGCGGGCCAGGCGCAGGCCCTTGTTGATCTCAAAGCTGTTGTCCAGGTTGGGGTCATTGATGAGCCCCTTCCAGCCGACGATGGTCCGTGGCTTTTCGAAATAGACCCGCATCACCACTTCCAGGTCGGAAGCCAGTTCATTCCGCAGTACCTGCAGACGATCCGCGTAGTCCCTGGCCGCCTCGACGTCATGGATGGAACAGGGGCCGGCGATCACCAGCAGACGATCATCCTCCCCCGCAAGTATCCGGTGAATAGCGTTACGGGACTGATAGACCGTCCGGGCGGCTTCATCGCTGACGGGATATTCCCGGTGGAGCTGTTCCGGGGAGGAGACTTCCTGGATACCCAGGATTCTCAGATCATCGGTCTGGTATGACATCGAGTTTCATAGTCCTCTCAGAAAACGATCAGAGTAATAGCGGCTCACCGTGGAAGCCGACCGGCGAATGGGCCATACCAACCCGTCTAGACGCGACGCGCCACGGCGGCGTCAAGATCCTTGATCAGGCGTTTGACGCGGGCGGACTTCATCTTCATGGCGGCCTTGTTCACGACCAGACGGGAGCTGATATCGGCGATGTGCTCCAGGGGGACCAAGCCGTTGGCCTTCAGTGTATTGCCGGTATCCACCAGATCCACGATACAGTCGGACAGCCCCACCAGCGGCGCCAGTTCCATGGAGCCGTAGAGCTTGATGATCTCCACCTGTTTGCCCTGCTCGGCATAATAGCGACGGGTGATGTTGACGAACTTGGTGGCGACCCGCAGGCGTCCGCCCCGGGTGCCCGCTTCCGGACGCCCCGCCACCATCAGGCGACAACGGGCGATATTCAGGTCCAGAGGCTCGTAAAGCCCGTCCCCGCCGTGCTCCATCAACACGTCCTTGCCGGATACACCCACGTCGGCGGCACCGTATTGCACATAGGTCGGGACGTCGGTAGCACGGATCACCACCAACTTCACGTCATCACGGTTGGTATCCAGGATCAGCTTACGACTGGTCTCCGGGTCATCCTTCGGTTCGATCCCGGCTTCCGCCAGCAGCGGCAGGGTATCCTTGTAGATCCGCCCCTTGGACAGGGCGATGGTCAGTGTCTGTTCAGGCATGCGACTTATCCGGGCACACGGCGAATGACGGCACCGAGTTGGGAGAGCTTTTCCTCGATGCATTCATAGCCGCGGTCAATGTGATAGATGCGATCCACCAGGGTCTCACCGTCACTGACCAGACCGGCCAGGATCAGACTGGCCGACGCACGCAGGTCGGTGGCCATCACCGGTGCCGCCTTCAGATGCGGGACACCGCGGATAATGGCCGTATTGCCCTCGATGCGGATATCAGCGCCCATGCGCTGCATCTCCAGGGCATGCATGAAGCGGTTCTCGAACACCGTCTCGGTGACGGTGGCAGTGCCTTCCGCCACGGTGTTCAGGGCCACGAACTGGGCCTGCATGTCGGTGGGAAACGCGGGGTACGGCGCAGTCCTCAGACTCACCGCGCGAGGACGACGTCCCCGCATGTCCAGCTCGATCCAGTCGTCGCCCACATTGATGTGGGCTCCCGCCTCTTCCAGTTTGACGAGCACGGCGTCCAGGGTCTTGGGCGCGGTATCCCGGGTGCGCACCCGGCCACCGGTGATGGCCCCGGCCACCAGGAAGGTACCGGTCTCGATACGGTCGGCCAGTACGGTGTATTCACAGCCGTGCAGACTGGGCACACCCTCCACGGTGATGGTGTCGGTCCCGGCGCCGGAGATCCTGGCCCCCATGGCCTTGAGACAGTTGGCCAGATCCACCACTTCCGGCTCCCGGGCGGCATTTTCGATGACGGTGACACCATCCGCCAGGGTCGCGGCCATGAGCAGGTTCTCGGTACCGGTCACGGTCACCGTATCCAGTACCAGGCGGGCACCCTTGAGGCGCCGCGCCTTGGCGCGGATGTACCCCCCTTCCACCCGGATATCCGCACCCATGGCGGCCAGACCCTCCAGATGGATGTTCACCGGGCGAGAGCCGATGGCGCAGCCACCGGGCAGCGACACCTCCGCCTCGCCGTAGCGGGCCAGCAAGGGACCCAGCACCAGGATGGAGGCGCGCATGGTACGCACCAGCTCATAGGGTGCCACGCACTGGTTCAAGGTATTGGGGTTGACCTCGATGCGCATGCGCTCGTCCACCGTCAGGGACACGCCCATGCGCCCGAGCAGCTCCATGGTGGTGGTCACGTCCTGCAGATGCGGCACGTTACCGATGGTCATGGGGCCGTCGGCCAGCAATGTGGCCGCCAGGATGGGAAGGACCGCATTTTTGGCGCCGGAGATGCGTACATCACCCTCCAGCGGGCGGCCACCACAGATGATCAGTTTATCCATAGGGTGAAGGATGATAGCGGAAAAGCGGGTCCGGGGGGGAGTACCGGAAATCAGACCTCACACCGCAGCACGTCCTCCAGGTCACTGACCCCGACCAGGGCCTTCATGCGCTCGGGCATGCCGGTAAAGGTCAACCCCCCATGGGCACCACCACAGCGCTTCATCCAGGCAATGAGCAGGGCCACGCCGGCGCTGTCACTGCGCGTCACCCCTGACAGGTCCACCCGGCAAGGCCCGGTCTCGGCCTGAAACAGGTCTTGGGACGCCTGCCACAGCCCCGGCACGGTGGCCTGGGTCAGCTCGCCCGTCACCCGAACACCGGCCGCGGTCTTTTCCAGGCCTGCCTCGTTCACCGCCCCGGCCCCGCCTCGATCTGGACGGCCTCCTCGATGAGGGATTCATCGCCGGCCTCCAGACGCTCGATCAAGGCATCCAGTCCGTGACGCTCCACCTCGGCACCGAAGTTGGTGCGGAAATTGGTCACGAAACTCAAGCCTTCCACCGTCAGATCGAACACCTTCCACTCCCCATCCACAGGCCGCAGGCTGTAGATGACGGGAATGTTGGAACGCCCCTGCCCCATGACGATCTCGGTAGCCACCGAGGCCATGCGTTCATCCTGGCGACTGCGGTGAGGCAGAACCCGGATGTCCTTGTCCATGTGTTCGGCCATCTGCAGGGTATAGGTGCGCATGAGCGTATTCTGGAAGGCATCTACGAAGCGTTCCCGCTGTTCGGGGGTGGCGGTACGCCAGTGGCGGGCCAGGATCAGGCGGGACATGCCCTGGAAGTCCAGGATCGGCAGGATGATGTCGTCCACCAGACCATAGAGAAAGTCGGGATCATTACGGGTTCGCTCCGGGTCTTTCCGCAATTTGTTCAAGACCTGGGCAGAGGTCTGCTCCACCAGTTTCACCGGGTCCTGGGTGGTGGCCGCGGCCGGCACCAGGCTGAGGACCAGGACCAGGCAGGCCGTGAAGGTCAGATGCACAAAAGACTTCATCGCAAGGGGACTCCGCATCAGTTTCCGGTAAGGTTGACCAGCATCCGGCCGATCAGTTCCTCCAGCACCAGGGCCGACTGGGTGAACAGGATCACGTCGCCGGCCCGCAGGACCTCGTCCTCACCACCCGGCTCCAAGGCGATGTACTGTTCACCCAGCAGACCGGCGGTATAGATGCTGGCCTGGGTATCGGTGGGCAACTGGTCATAACGGGCCGAGACGGTGAAGCTGACCCGGGCCTGGTAGCGCTCGGCATCATAAGTGATGGCACTCACCCGCCCGACCCGTACGCCGGCCATGGTCACCGGGGCCCGCACCTTCAGGCCGCCGATATTGTTGAAATAGGCATGCACTTCATAGCCGTCGCTGCCCCGGTACTCACCCAGGTTACTCACCTGGATCGCCAGCATGAACAGGGCCGCCAGGCCCAGGGCCACGAAGATGCCCACGGTGATCTCGATCCTGCGCGTCGTCATCTTGCCGTCCCGTTATCAGATATCACCGAACATGAGTCCGGTCAGAATGAAGTCCAGGGCCAAAATGGCCAGTGCCGTGTGCACCACGGTGCGGGTGGTGGCCCGGCTCACCCCTTCCGAGGTGGGCGTGGCATCATAACCCTCAAACACGGCGATCCAGGCGGCCACCACGCCAAAGACCAGGCTCTTGATCACGCCGCTCATGACGTCTTCACGGAAATCCACGCTGGCCTGCATCTGTGACCAGTAGGCGCCGGCGTCCACCCCCAGCACACCCACGCCGATGAAATACCCCCCGGCCACCCCGACGGCACTGAAGATCGCCGCCAGCAGCGGCAGGGAAATCACACCGGCCAGAAAGCGCGGCGCAATGACCCGCTTGTAGGGGTCTACCGCCATCATCTCCATGCTGGAGAGCTGTTCCGTCGCCTTCATCAGGCCGATCTCCGCCGTCAGGGCCGAGCCGGCCCGACCGGCAAACAGCAGCGCGGTCACCACCGGCCCCAGTTCTCGCACCAGGGACAGGGCGACGACCGTCCCCAAGGCCTCGGCGGCACCGAAGTCCACCAGGGTGATATACCCCTGATAACCCAGCACCATGCCCACGAACAGGCCGGATACGGCGATGATCAGCAAGGAGAGGACCCCCACCGAATAGAGTTCCCGCACCAGCAGGCCGGGGCGTCGCACCAGCGTCCCCATGGCCAGCAGGGTACGAAACAGGAACAGGTGACCCCGCCCCAGGCGTTCCAGCACCCCCAGCGCCGCGTGTCCCAGACGTTGGAAAGGTCCCATCACCGTGTATCGCCCCCCATGAGGTCATCCAGGTAATCCGGCGCCGGATAATGAAAGGGCACCGGGCCATCCGGCAAGCCCTCCAGAAACTGACGGGACCAGTCCGAGGCTTCCCGGCGCAGCTGCTGCGGTGGGCCGGCGTCCATCACCCGTCCCTCGGAAATGAGGTAGACCCAGTCGGCAATGGAACCGGCCTCGGCCACATCGTGGGACACCACGATACTGGTCATCTCAAGGGCATCGTTGAGGCGTCGGATGAGGGATACGATCACCCCCATGGTGATGGGATCAAGCCCGGTAAAGGGTTCGTCGTACATCATCAGCATGGGGTCCAGGGCAATGGCCCGGGCCAGGGCCACCCGTCGGGCCATGCCGCCGGAGAGCTCGCTGGGCATGAGGGAGACCGCCCCTCTCAGCCCCACCGCTTCCAGCTTCATGAGCACCAGGTTGCGTACCAGGGGTTCCGGCAAGCGGGTGTTCTCGCGGATGGGAAAGGCCACATTGTCAAAGACATTGAGATCCGTGAGCAGTGCCCCACTCTGAAACAGCATGCCCATGCGCCGGCGCAGACGATACAGTTCCCGCCGCGACAGGCGGTGCACGTCCTGGCCTTCCACCAGCACCTGACCATGATCGGGACGCAACTGACCACCGATCAGCCGCAGCAACGTGGTCTTGCCGGTGCCACTGGGTCCCATGATGGCCGTCACCCGCCCCTGAGGGATGGTGATGTTCAGGCCGTCAAAGATCTTGCGATCACCACGGGCAAAATGCAGATCACGGATCTCGATCCAGGGGGTCTTGTCGGGAGAGGCGTCGATGGTCCGGGTCCTTGGTCTGGGTGGAAACGGTAGATGGTCGGGAGCGTTGAATGTGCCCGGCCCTTCCGGGCCGTGTCAAGCCACGCCCAGGAGCGCGGCAATGGTCATGGCCTGATCCACGGCGCCGGGTCCGGCATCCATGAACAGGACGCCTGATCCGGCATGATTGCAGCGGATGAAGTGCTCCAGCTGCCCCCGCAGAACACGTAGATCCGGTGCACCCGCCTCCAGACGCAACAGACCTACCCCGCCGCAAGGACCCACCGCATCGGCACCGGTCCAGAGCCGTGCCGGGCCGGGTCCGGCGCGGGCGGCAAACCAGGGCCGACCCGTACCGGCGGGAGGATGGGCCATCCCGTCCACAACGACATAACCGGCCAGATGATCGCCCAGGGCCGCCTCGGCCGCCGTCGGCACCGACCTGTCATCGTCCGATGTCAGCTCCAGATAGAATCGGAAACCGGGGGACACCTCGTCCCGCCAGACGCACATGCCGGCCTCACCGGCGGCCAGGCGGCGCTGCCTGGGCACCAGCACGACGGGAAATTCATTGGCGTAGTAGGGCAAACGCCAGGACGCCGGCAGATCATCCGGGTAGAATCGCTCAAGCCAGGCCGGGTGCTCCCAGTCACGAACCCCGAAGCTCAGGGTAGAGCCCGCCCGGTCAATCATGATCCCTCCCGCCCCCACAGCCCCGTCTCCGAAACCTTTATGCTCATTTCCATTGTCGCCATTTTGCTGGGTCTGGTCGTTCTGGTCTGGAGTGCCGACCGGTTCATCTTCGGTGCCGCCGCCCTGGCGCGCAACCTGGGCATCCCCACCATGATCATCGGTCTGACCATCGTGGGCTTCGGCACCTCAGCGCCGGAACTGCTGGTCTCCGGCATCGCCGCCTGGCAGGGCAATCCCGGACTGGCCATCGGCAATGCAGTGGGGTCCAACATCGCCAACATCGGCCTGATCCTGGGCATGACGGCCCTGATCGCCCCCCTGGCCATCACCTCCGGCACCCTGCGCAAGGAGATGCCCCTGGTCCTGGGGGTCAGCGTACTGGCCTATCTGCTGGTGCTCAACGGCACCCTGGGCAGGATGGATGGACTCATCCTGCTGGGCGGCCTGATCCTGGTCATGGCCTGGATGGTGCGGGACGGCCTCAAGGGACGCAACAATGGCCCCGATCCCATCCAGGGCGAGTTCGAGGCGGAAATCCCCCGGGCGGTGCCCACCGGCAAGGCCGTGGTCTGGCTGGTGCTCGGCCTGGTGCTGCTGCTGATCAGCGCCCGGGCCCTGGTCTGGGGGGCGGTGAACATCGCCACCGCCCTGGGGGTGAGCGACCTGGTGATCGGACTGACCATCGTCGCCATCGGCACCAGCCTGCCGGAACTGGCGGCGGCCTTGGTGAGTGCCCGACGCAATGAGCCAGACCTGGTACTGGGCAACATCCTGGGCTCGAACCTGTTCAACCTGCTGGGTGTGCTGGCCATTCCCGGCCTGATCCGTCCCGCCGGCGTACCGGCGGATGCCCTGTGGCGGGATTTCCCGGTCATGCTGGGACTGACCCTGCTGATCATCGTCATGGCCTTCAGTTTCAGGGGGCGTCCAAGGCGCATCAACCGGATGGAGGGCGGACTGCTACTGGCACTCTTCATCGGCTACATGACCTGGGTGTATCTGAGCCTGAGTCCGGCCGGGGGAGCGGCGTGAAGATTCCGGCAGAGTGACGGTAGCGGGCATCCCCCTCATCTCCGGCCCTTCTCCCACAAGGGGAGAAGGGAGACAGGACCAAGCCCCTCCCCCCTTGCGGGAGAGGGGTTGGGGTGAGGGGTGAAGCAGCCGGGAAGCCAAAAATAATCTTGTTCAACCCACCTGAAGCATTGGTAGCATTACAGCATCATGAAACTCAATCCGGAAAAGACCCGCGAACTCGCCCTGGCGGTACTGGACACCGAGGCCGAGGGCATCCGCGGCCTGATGGCCCGCATTGACGCCCGCTTCATCCGTGCCTGCGAACACCTGCTGGCCTGCACCGGCCGCGTGGTGGTCACGGGCATGGGCAAGTCCGGGCATATCGGCAACAAGATCGCCGCCACCCTGGCCAGCACCGGGACACCCGCGTTTTTTGTCCACCCGGGCGAAGCCAGCCACGGGGACCTGGGCATGATCACGTCGGGCGACACGGTCATTGCCCTGTCCAACTCCGGCGAGACCAACGAACTGCTCACCATCCTGCCACTGATCCGCCGCCTGGGTGTACCCATGATTGCCCTCACCGGCAACCCCCGCTCCACCCTGGCGCGGGAAGCCACCGTCAACCTGGACGTGAGCGTATCCAAGGAAGCCTGCCCCCTGGGTCTGGCCCCCACGGCCAGCACCACCGCCGCCCTGGCCATGGGCGACGCGCTGGCCGTGGCCTTGCTGGAAGCCAGGGGCTTCACCGCCGACGATTTCGCCCGCTCGCACCCGGGCGGACGCCTGGGGCGCCGGCTGCTTCTGCATGTGGCGGACATTATGCATACCGGCGACCGTATCCCCATGGTGCGGGCCGATGCGCCCCTGGGTGATGCCCTGCTGGAGATCAGCCGCCAGGGGCTGGGCATGACCGCCGTGGTGGACGAACAGCGACGGCTGATCGGCGTCTTCACCGACGGCGACCTGCGCCGCACCCTCGACCGGGGCGTGGATGTGCATGCCACCTCCATCGGCGAAGTGATGACCCGCCAATTCAAGACCGCCTCTCCCACCATGCTGGCAGCCGAAGTCCTGAAGATCATGGAAGACCACAAGATCAGCGCCCTGCCGGTGCTGGACGAGGCCCAGCGACTGGTGGGAGCGCTCAACATGCATGACCTGCTGCGCGCCGGCGTGGTCTGACCCCCACCCGACCCATGGTATCTTAGCCCATGACCGATACTCTCACTGAACGCGCACGACGGGTGCGCTTCGTCATCTTCGACGTGGATGGCGTGCTCACCGACGGCAGTCTGTTCCTGGACGATGACGGGCGCCAGTACAAGGCCTTCAACAGCAAGGATGGGCAGGGCATGCGCATGCTGGCGGACAGCGGCGTTCAGGTGGGCATCCTCACGGGCCGGCGTTCAGGGGTCGTGGAGCACCGGATGCAGGATCTGGGAATCCGGCTCGTGGTCCAGGGCCGGCGCGACAAGCTGGAGGCCCTGGACGGCCTGCTGACAGATGCCGGCGTCAGCGCCGAGGAAACCGCCTATGTGGGCGATGATGTGGTGGACCTGCCGGTGATGCGCCGGGTGGCCCTGGCCATTGCGGTGGCCGATGCCCATGCCCTGGTCAGGGAGCACGCCCACTATGTGACCCGGCAACCGGGGGGGCGAGGCGCCGCCCGGGAGGCCTGTGAATTCATCATGGAGGCCCAGGGCACCCTGCAGGCCGCCCTGACCACCTACCTGGGATGAAGCTGCCCTCCCTGTTCTTGATCGCGCTGCTGAGCCTGGCTGCGGCCATCGGCTTCTGGCTGGCACGGGACGCCGATGAACGCCGACGGGTGCTGGAAGAGGCGGCCACCGAAGGGACCGATTTCTTTCTGGAACAATACGCGGCCATCCATATGGATCCCCTTGGTGAACCCCGTTACCAGCTTCGCGGTCAGCGTATGGAACAGCGTCAGGCGGACGGGTCCCGCTGGCTGGAAACCCCGGTACTGATCCTGCGGTACAGCCCCGGCGCCACCTGGACCCTGCGCTCCGAGCAGGGCTGGATCTCCCCCGCCGGCGATGAAGTCAAATTGCTGGGCGAGGTACACATCCACCGCGCCGCCGAGGGCGAGCGAGGTCCGATCACCATCACCACCAGGGACACCACCCTCTGGCCGGGCCCCCGTCAGGCCGTCACCGACGCCCCGGCACACCTGCGGACCACCTATCAGGAGGCCGAGGGTCTAGGTCTGTTCCTGGACCTTCGGCATGAAATTCTGGAACTCAAACGTGACGCACGGGGTGTCTATGTTCCCCACTAGGGTTGCTCCAAGTCAGCCATTTCCGCACCCGCGGGAATCAAGGTCCAGCAGAATGCGGCCGGCCTTCCTCAGGTCGTCATTCCCGCGCAAGCGGGCATCCAGTCACGGAGTGAAAAGCATGGGCTCCCGCCCTCGCGGGAGCGACGGCGAGGGAGTTTTTCAATGCCTCCCTGGGCGGCTCATGATCCCGGCACTGGCCATCCTGCTGCTGGCCGGACCGCTCCAGGCACAGGTGGACCGGACATTGCCCATCCGGATCGAGGCGGACTCGGCCACCCTGGACGACAACCGAGGCATCAGCACCTACCGCGGCGGTGTACGCATTACCCAGGGCGCCACGGAAATCACCGGTGATACAGTCACGGTCCATACGCCGGGCCGGGTCCTGGAGCGCATGACCTCGGAAGGCCGACCGGCAACTCTACGCACCCAGGACCCGCAGGGGCGGGAAGTCCGTGCCGAGGCCGCACGTATGGAGTTCTTTCCCACCGAGCAACGCATGGAACTGAGCGGCAGTGCCCGCGTCCGGCAGGGCGCGGACGAGTTCCGGGGCAGCCGCATCATCTATGACCTGCGCACGGCCACCCTGGAAGCCCGTACCGGGGATACCGGGCGCGTCGAAGCGATTTTCACTCCCAGGGATCAGGCTCCCGCCCCGGCCGAGGGCGCACGATGAGCCGCCTGCAGACCCGCGACCTGGTCAAACAGTACCGTGCCCGCAAACCGGTGGACGGCGTTTCTCTGCAGGTGAACAGCGGCGAAGTCGTCGGCCTGCTGGGTCCCAACGGGGCCGGCAAGACCACCTGCTTTTACATGATCGTCGGCCTCATCCCCTGCGACGGCGGCCGCATCGAGTTGGACGACAAGGACATCACCCCCCTACCCATGCATGCCCGGGCGCAACTGGGGATCGGCTATCTGCCCCAGGAGGCCTCGGTGTTTCGCAAGCTGTCGGTGGAAGACAATCTCCTTGCCGTACTGGAAACACGCCGCGACCTCAACCGCGCCCAGCGCCATGAACACATGGAATCCCTGCTGGAAGAGTTTCAGATCATGCACATCCGCGAGAGCCTGGGCATCAGTCTCTCGGGTGGCGAGCGGCGCCGGGTGGAGATTGCCCGCGCCCTGGCCACGGAGCCGGCCTTCATCCTGCTGGATGAGCCCTTTGCCGGAGTGGACCCCATTTCCGTGATCGAGATCCAGCGCATCATCACCCATCTGGTATCGCGCAAGATCGGGGTGCTGATCACCGATCACAACGTTCGCGAGACCCTGGGCATCTGCAACCGCGCCTATATCCTGAGCGACGGGCATCTGATCAGCGAAGGGCCGCCGGAAGTGGTGCTGGCCGACCCCCAGGTCAGACGGGTCTATCTGGGCGACCATTTCCGACTATGAAAGTACAGTTTTTGAGCCATCTCATGGTTTCCCCACACTGGGTCACATTTTTCGTGCCAAGCCGTATAATCCGGATGACAGACCCCGCGCATGACGGAAAAGAGCCGTCGACACTGCCGGGACCACTCAACGCCTGCCTGACGACTCCGGTGGTACGCCACATCCTATGCTGAAACCTTCTGTCCAGCTCCGTCTCGGCCAGAGCCTTACCATGACACCACAGCTGCAGCAGGCCATCCGGCTGCTGCAGCTGTCCACATTGGAGCTACAGGCCCAGATCCAGGAGACGCTGGAGACCAACCCGATGCTGGAAGCCCTGGAAGGCGCCGACGCCGACCTGGATACCGGTGTGGACGAGGCGGCGGCCCAGCGGGAAGAGATGGACAGCAGGCCGGACAGCACCGACAAGGATGCGGGGGGCCGGGAATTCGAAGAGCCCGCGGAACCGGGCGGCACAGGCGATGCCTCGGAGAACATTCCCGAAGAGCTGCCGGTGGACAGCAACTGGGAAGACCTCTACGACATGCCGGCAACCGGCGGCGGCCAGGGGGGGGACGGCGACGGTCGCGACCTGTTCGAGAACCAGAGTGCCCCCGGTGAGGACCTGCGTGATCACCTGCTCTGGCAGATCAACCTGTCCCCCCTGAGCGAGCGGGATCAGGTCATTGCCATGACCCTCATCGACGCCATCAACGATGACGGTTACCTGGGAGAACCCATCGAACAGATCCATGCCGGACTGGCTCAGGACCAGGAACTGGAACTGGAGCTGGATGAGGTGGAAGCCGTACTGCGCATGGTCCAGCACTTGGACCCCGTGGGCGTGGGCGCGCGCGATCTCTCAGAATGCCTGCTGCTGCAGCTGGAGCAGTTCTCGCCGGATACCGCCTGGCTGGCCGAGGCCAGGACCCTGGTGCGCGATCATCTCGAAGCCCTGGGTACCCGTGATTTCAAAGGCGTACAGCGCCGACTGGGACTGGCCGACGGAGAACTGCAGGCGGTGATGGCCCTGATACAGAGCCTGAATCCCCGCCCGGGCACCCTGATCAGCTCCAGCTCACCGGAATACATCATTCCCGACGTCTTCGTGCGCAAGCGCGAGGGATACTGGCAGGTGGAACTGAACCCGGAAGTCGCCCCCCGGTTGCGAGTGAACCCGCTTTATGCCAGCTTTGTACGGCGGGCCGATTCCAGTCAGGATAACGTCTACCTGCGCAACAGCCTGCAAGAGGCCCGCTGGTTCATCAAGAGCCTGCAAAGCCGCAACGAAACCTTGCTGCGGGTAGGCACCGCCATTGTGGAGCATCAGCGCGCCTTTCTGGAACACGGCGACGAGGCCATGAAACCCCTGGTGCTGCGGGACATCGCCGAGCAGTTGGAGATGCATGAATCCACCATCTCCCGTGTCACCACCCAGAAGTACATGCACACCCCGAAAGGGATTTACGAATTCAAGTATTTCTTCTCCAGTCATGTGGGGACGGCCGATGGGGGGGAGTGCTCCGCCACGGCCATCCGTGCCATGATCCGCAAATTGATTGCCGAAGAGCCCCAGGGCAAGCCCCTGAGTGACAGCAAGATTGCCCAGATCCTGGTGGATCGGGGCATCCAGGTAGCGAGGCGCACCGTTGCCAAGTATCGCGAGGCCATGGCAATCCCGCCATCCAACGAACGCAAGCGCCTCGTCTGAGTTCCCAAGGCCTCACATTCACATCCTAACCAAGGAGTTACCTCATGCAGATCAACCTCACCGGTCATCACGTGGACCTGACCGACGCCCTGCGCGACTATGTCAATGACAAGTTCCAGCGCCTGGAGCGCCACTTCGACAACGTCATTGACGTGCATGTGGTCCTGACCGTGGAGAAACTGCAGCAGAAGGCGGAAGCCAACATGCTGGTCAGCGGCAACACCATCTTTGCCGATGCCACCCAAGCCGACATGTATGCCGCCATCGATGCCCTGGTCGACAAGCTGGACCGCCAGGTGGTCAAGCACAAGGAAAAGCTCAAGGACCACCACCGCGCCGAAGGCTCCCACCGCAACCACGTCGGGTGAGACATCCATGAACATCGGTGATCTTCTCGCCCCGGAGCGCGTCTGCTGTCTGCCGGACGTCAGCAGCAAGAAACGCGCTCTGGAGATGCTGGGTGAAATGCTTTCGAGCCACCTGCCCAGGCTGACCCAGGGAGAGATCTTCGACAGTCTGCTGGCCCGGGAACGCCTGGGCAGCACCGGCCTGGGGCATGGCGTCGCCATTCCCCACGGCCGTCTGGCCGGCGCTGACGAAGCCTGTGCCGCCCTGCTCAAACTGGGAAAGGGGGTAGACTATGATGCCCCGGACAGCGAACCCGTGGACATCCTGTTCGCCCTGGTGGTCCCGACCGAATGTACCGACGAACACCTGCAGATCCTCGCGTTGCTGGCCCGCATGTTCTCTGATCCGGAGACTCTGGCAAGGCTGCGCAGCGCCCAGGGACCGGAAGATCTGCTGGCATTGGTACACCACTGGGATACCGAAAGCCCCGCACAGCCGTGACCATCGAAACCCTCACCGTCCGCCATGTCGTCGAGGCCATGGAAGAGCGCCTCGCCCTGCGCTGGGTGGCCGGTCACCAAGGCAGCGAGCGACGTATCGCTCACCAGGCCACGCCCCACGGCAGCACTTCACTGGTCGGGCACCTGAACATCATCCATCCCAACCAGATCCAGGTACTGGGTCCGGATGAAATGCGTTACCTGTGGAACCTGCGCAAGAACTCCCAGCGGGATATCCTGGAACAGCTGGTCAACGGGACCGCTGCCATCCTGATCGTCACCGACGGTCTGGCGGCTCAGCCGGAACTGTGCGCACTGGCGGACAAGCAGTCGGTGCCCCTGCTGGCCACCACCCTGCACGGCCACGAAATCATCAATATCCTGCGCTATTTCTTCAGCGACAAATTGGCGGAGACCGTCACCCTGCACGGTGTCTTCATGGAAGTACTGGGCATCGGGGTTCTGCTGACGGGAGAAAGCGCCATCGGCAAAAGCGAACTGGCGCTGGAACTCATCAGCCGCGGACACCGTCTGATTGCTGATGATGCCCCCGAATTTGCCCGTATCGCCCCGGACATCCTGCGAGGTACCTGCCCGCCGGTGCTGGAAAACTTTCTGGAGGTCCGGGGACTGGGCGTCCTGAACATTCGTGCCATGTACGGTGACAGCGCCATCAAGACCAGCAAATACCTGCGTCTGATCATCGATCTGAAAGACCAGGTCGATGTCACATTCGCAGATATCGACCGCCTCCATGGGGGGCGGTGCAACCGGGAGGTACTGGGCCTGAAGGTACCGGTCATCACCCTGCCCGTGGCCTCCGGCCGCAACCTGGCGGTGATGGTGGAGGCGGCCGTGCGCAACCACCTGCTGCGCCTGCGCGGCTATTTTGCCGCCGACGACCTGGCCGCACGGCAGCGGCGTCAGATGCAGATCGACCCATGAAGCTCGTCATTGTCAGCGGGCTATCCGGATCAGGCAAGACCGTGGCCCTGCACGCCCTGGAAGATGCCGGCTACTACTGCATCGACAACCTCCATCTGGAATTGTTGCCGGCGGTGGTCAGCCAACTCCGTCAGTCCCCTCAGGCCGGCTACGGTGAAGCGGCCGTCGGCATCGATGCCCGCAGCGGCATCGAGTCTCTCGACCAGTTCGGCCGTATTGTCAACGAGATTCGTGCCATGGGTGTGGAGTTGCAGATCATCTTTCTGTATGCGGAACTCGAAACCCTGCTCCGCCGCTTCAGCGAGACACGCCGCCGCCACCCCCTGGCCCGCCGTGGCATTCCCCTGATGGAGGCCATCAATCTGGAGCGGAATCTGCTGGGTGTCATCGCCGATCATGCTGATCTGGCCATCGACACCACCCGCACCAATGTTCACCAACTCAGCCAGTCCATTCGGGAGCGGGTCCGTCAGGCCGGCCTGCGGGGACTGTCGCTGCTGATCCAGTCCTTCGGCTTCAAGTACGGCTCCCCGGTAGACTCGGATTTCGTATTCGATGTACGCTGTCTGCCTAATCCACACTGGCAGCCGGGTTTATCGGCCTTTACCGGCAAGGATCCGGCGGTGATCCGTTTCCTGGAGAACGAACCCATGGTGGCAGCGATGTTCGACTCATTGCGCGACTTCCTCACCACCTGGATACCCCAATTCGAGAACGACAATCGCAGCTATCTGACCGTTTCCATCGGCTGTACCGGGGGACGTCACCGCTCGGTCTACCTGACCGAGAGACTCTCCCGCCATTTTCGTGAAATCAGAGGCGACGGTGTGAGCACCCGTCACCGGGAACTTTCCTGAACCAGAACCGGTATGCACCCATGTCCGTCGGACTTCTCATCATCACTCACAATCAAATTGGCGAGGACCTGCTGAGTACAGCCCGATCCATGATGGGCACCATTCCCCTGGAAACTCGGTGCCTGGCGGTTTCCCAGTCCGGTGACCCGGACGTCCTGCTGGACCGTGCAGTGGACCTTTACCAGCGCCTGAACCAGGGTGACGGCGTCCTGGTCCTGACGGACATGTACGGCTCCACGCCCAGCAACATCGCCAACCGCCTGCTGCAACAACCGAAGGTACAGGTCATTGCCGGTGTGAACCTGCCCATGCTGGTACGGGTACTCAACTATCCAAACCTGCGTCTGCATGAACTGGTCAACAAGGCCATCAGCGGGGGCCATGACGGCATCCTGCTCTGCGAGACCCACAGCTAAATGCCCAGCCGCGAACTCATCATCATCAACCGCCTAGGCATGCATGCCCGCGCCGCCGCCAAGTTCGTCAATCTGGCCAGCAGCTTCGACGCCGGTCTGGAGGTGGAAAAGGGCACTCGGCGCGTGAACGGCAAGAGCATCATGGGCGTCATGATGCTGGCGGCCAGCAAGGGCAGCACCGTGCGCCTGATCGCGGAAGGCGAGGATGCCGAAGCCGCCCTGAAGGCCCTGGAAGGCCTGATCAATGACAAGTTCGGTGAGCCGGAATAGAAGCTGCTCATACCCTACCCCTATCCCTATAGCCCCAGCGGCAGCAGTTCCAGTGACATGGCGTCCGGGGGCGGTAGACCTGCCATCACCACCCGGTTGCGTCCGTCGCCCTTGGCACGCAACAGGGCCTCATCCGCCTCCCGCAGCAGCGTCTGAGCCGCGACGGACGGATCCTGACCGACCAGGCGTTGGGTCGGCCAGTGTGCGACCCCGATGGATACCGTCACCGACAGGCTATGCTCATCGACCACCACGGCTCCGCCGCACACCACCTGCCTGACCCGTTCGGCCACGGCCCGCACCTCCTGACGATCCAGACCCGGCAAGAGCATCACGAACTCCTCACCACCGTAGCGCGCCAGCAGATCGGAGCCCCGCAGGTGCCGTCCCAGCCGCTGGGCCACCGCCGAAATGACCTGATCCCCGACCCCGTGACCGTAGCCATCGTTCACGGCCTTGAAGTGGTCAATATCCACGAACAGACACGCCAGGCTTTGGCGCTCCCGTACCACCCGGGTCATTTCCTCCTGCAGGCGCAGATCAAAGAAACGACGATTACGCACTCCGGTGAGCGCATCGGTCACCCCCAACTCCTGCAACCGCCAGGCGGCCAGGGCATTCTCGATGCAGATGGCAACCACCGCCGCCAGACGCCTGAGCAGGTAAGTATCCATCCCCTCCCCGTAGCGGCCACTGCAACGGCTACCCAGAGACAGCACCCCCAGGCATCGACCCGCACGCTGAACCGGCAGCAGGGCCACGCTGCCAAGCTCACCGCAGCCCTCAAAGCGCAGGGCCTCGGGGCAGGCGGCATAGTCTCCCAGATAGAGTCCTGCCGGTGTTTTCAGATCCTCGGCAGAGGGTGCCAGCTTCAAGGCCCACAGCCCGCGAGGACATAGGGCCGCGTCCAGTATCGTGCTGATGACCCCATCAGGGTCATGGAGTACCAGTCCCACATGATCCAGCTCATAGTCGCGGGGAAATTCCTCCAACAACAGGGACAGGATTCCCATCAGGCCATCGGCGGCCAGCAGACGCATTTCCAGCCCGGTCATCCGGTCCAGCTTGCGCTCGTTGTCCCTCGCCGCCTCGATGAGCGTGGCAAGACGCTCCCTCAGCCAGAGGTTTTCCTGCTCAAGCCGTGCCTGTTCCACCATCAGCTGCCATTCCCTCAACCGGTCTGACCCAAGACTACCTCATCTGCCCATCGCGAATCATGATCTGATCCATGACAGGACTGACACCTGCGTGCTGATCAGCCTGGACAGGCCGCCCGGCAGCGGCCACCGCCTCGAGACTAGCAAGGTGCCGTCCATTGGACTACACACAAAGCAGGAGGACATCCCCGCCGAACGGCGGGATACCGGCAGCAAGTCACTCACCCAGGAAGGTTTTGCGGCCGACACATCACCCACTATCGGGAGCGCACCGCACATGCAGATTGATCGGGCTGACCACGATGACCCGCCCCTGCAGACCCGCCCTTCCCTGGCCGCGGACCTGCTGGATGGCCTCATTGCCTATCGCAAGGAGCTGGGCAGGGTGGGAGAAGACCTGGAACACATGCTCAGGGCAGCCGGCATCAGACCGTCTTCGCCCTGGATCAAGGCCAGGGCCTATCGATACCGGCCGCCACCTCGCTAGACGGACACCGGAAAATCAGACCTCCCGATAGACCCGAGCGCCGCCCTTGACGAACTCCCGAGCCTTCTCCTGCATCCCCTTGTCCAGGCCCTCTTCCGCCGATACGCCCTGGCGGGCGGCGTATTCACGCACATCCTGAGTGATCTTCATGGAACAGAAATGGGGGCCGCACATGGAACAGAAATGGGCCACCTTGTGGGCGTCCTTGGGCAGGGTCTCATCATGGAAGTCCCGGGCACGCTCCGGGTCCAGCGACAGGTTGAACTGGTCCTCCCAGCGGAACTCGAATCGGGCCTTGGACAGGGCATTGTCCCGCACTTGGGCACCGGGGAAGCCCTTGGCCAGATCCGCCGCATGCGCGGCAATGCGATAGGTGATGATGCCGTCGCGCACATCCGCCTTGTTGGGCAGCCCCAGGTGCTCCTTGGGGGTCACATAGCAAAGCATGGCGGTGCCGTACCAGCCGATGTTAGCCGCACCGATCCCGGAGGTGATGTGGTCATAGGCGGGGGCGATGTCCGTCACCAGCGGCCCCAGGGTATAGAAGGGGGCCTCGAAACAGTCCGTCAGTTCCTTGTCCACATTTTCCTTGACCTTATGCAGGGGTACGTGGCCGGGGCCTTCGATCATCACCTGCACATCGTGTTCCCAGGCCACTTTCGTCAACTCGCCCAGAGTCTCCAGTTCGGCGAACTGGGCGGCGTCGTTGGCATCCGCCAGGCTGCCGGGGCGCAGGCCATCCCCCAGGGAGAAGGCCACATCGTAGGCCTGCATGATCTCGCAGATTTCCCGGAAATGGGTGTAGAGGAAGTTCTCCTGATGATGGGCCAGACACCACTTGGCCATGATGGACCCACCCCGGGAGACGATGCCGGTGAGCCGGCCGGCGGTCAGGGGCACATAACGCAGCAATACGCCGGCGTGGATGGTGAAGTAATCCACCCCCTGCTCCGCCTGCTCGATCAGGGTATCCCGGAACAGCTCCCAGGTCAGTGCCTCCGCCTTGCCGTCCACCTTCTCCAGGGCTTGGTAGATGGGTACGGTACCGATGGGTACGGGGCTGTTGCGCAGCACCCATTCGCGGGTCTCGTGGATGTGCTTGCCGGTGGACAGGTCCATCAGCGTGTCGCCGCCCCAACGGCAGGACCACACCAGCTTTTCCACCTCTTCCTCAATGCTGGAAGTCAGGGAGGAGTTGCCGATGTTGGTATTGATCTTCACGCGGAAATTACGCCCGATGATCATCGGCTCCAGTTCCGGATGATTGATATTGGCGGGGATCACCGCCCGCCCGGCGGCCACTTCGTCGCGGACGAATTCCGGCGTGATGAGATCCGGGATGTTCGCCCCCAGGGGCTGACCGGGGTGCTGACGCAGCAGCGCGGCGTAACGGGGGTCCTCGCGCATCTCCTGCAGGCGACAGTTTTCCCGAATGGCCACGTACTCCATCTCGGGGGTGACGATGCCCTGACGGGCATAGTGCATCTGGGTGATGTTGTAACCCGCGCGGGCACGCCGGGGGGCACGGATATGCTCAAAGCGCAGATGGGCCAGTTCAGGGTCTTCCGCGCGGGCCTGGCCATAACGGGAACTGGGGCCGGGCAGTGCCTCGGTATCCCCCCGCTCATCGATCCAGGGTCCGCGCACACTGGGCAGGCCCTGCAGTAGATTGATCTTCACTGCGGGGTCGCTATAGGGGCCGGAGGTGTCGTAGACGGTGATGGAGGGGTTCTCCTCACTGCCCTCCCCCATTCGGGTGGGTGCCAGGGCAATTTCCCGCATGGGGACCCGGATATCGGGGCGGGAACCGGTGACGTGGATCTTGCTGGAGCCGGGGAAGGGGCGGGTGATCGCTTCGGAGACCTGGGCGGTCTTGCGGACGAAATCCTGGGGGATGGCACTCATGCTGCTGTCTACCTCGCGTGAAGGCGGGGGGAGACGGAAGGCGCAGAGGCTCATCCGAAGCTTCCCTCCGCCGGTATGATCCGGTTCAGGTTCCAAGGGTGTTTCTCAGCCCGAACCCTGTCGGCGGGCACCCCTAGCCTCGTGGCGATCCAAGCTATAGCAGGCAGCGGCGGTTTGCAACCAAGGGCGGCATCTTCCTCGATCCGGAGCGGAAGCTACTCGGACTCCTGTTGTCGCAGCGCCGCTTCCAGCCGTCGACACACGGTTTCCAGCACCGTCACCCGTCCGTAGCGCTTGTCATTGGCGGGCACCAGGGTCCAGGGTGCAAACTCCGTACTGGTACGAATCACCATTTCGTTGACCGCCCCCTTGTAGGCCTCCCACTGCTGGCGATTGCGCCAGTCCTCATCGGTGATCTTATGCTGCTTGTAGGCCACCTCCTCCCGCTCCTTGAAACGGGCCAGCTGCTCCTCCTCACTGATGTGCAACCAGAACTTCACCAGCACGATACCGTGCTCCGTCAGCTGCTCCTCGAAATCATTGATCTCATGATAGGCACGGCGCCAGCGATCCTCGGCGGCAAACCCCTCCACCCGTTCCACCAACACTCGCCCATACCAGGAACGATCGAATACCTTCATCCGTCCCTTCGGCGGCACATGGCGCCAGAAACGCCACAGGTAATGGTGGGCGCGCTCCTCATCCGTGGGGGCTGCCACCGCCACCACCCGATAGAGCCGGGCATCAATACCGGAGGTCAGGCGCCGGATCGCCCCGCCCTTGCCAGCCGCATCCCAGCCTTCGAATACCAGTACCGTAGCCACCCCCTGATCCTTGGCGCGCCAGGTCAGATCCCGCAATCGGGCCTGGGCCCTGGACAGTCGTTCCTTATAAGCCGTTTTCTCCAGCGTCCGGGTCAGATCCAGATGATCCAGCACCGTGATCCGGGCGCTGTCCTCCGGCGGCAGACTGGGGGCATGGGAGGGGGTCACGGACAGGGCCGGTGATGACGAAAGCTCCAGCCGCTCACGGATCGCATCCAGCAGGGTACGGCCCACCGTCAGGTCCCGATAGCGCCGATCCGTGGCCTCGATGAGATACCAGGGGGCCAGACCGCTGTCCGTTTCCCGTATCACCCGCTCACCGGTTTCCACCAGCCGACGATACTGAGTGGCCTGCTCCTTGCCTTTGGGCAACCGGTACCAGCGGCTGGCAGGGTCCTTGAGACGCTGTTTCAGACGGGTTTTCTGCTCATCCCGGGGCAGGTGAAACCAGAACTTGACGATCAGCGCCCCATCCGCCACGAGCATACTTTCGAAATCACGGATGCGGCTCAGGGATTCATGCAACCGGGCCTCATCCCATTCATCCCGGATATGCCGACGAATGGGCTCTGAATACCAGGCACCGAAGAAGATGCCGATACCGCCCCGCGCCGGCATCGCCTGCCAGTAGCGCCACAACCGGGGCCGCGCTTGCTGATCACTGGTGGCTTCCCAGAAGGCATGGGTCTCCACCCCGCGCGTATCCAGCCAGGCATTAAGACGGTTAACCACCTCTCCCCGACCCACGCCATCCACCCCCTCCACGATCACGATCACGGCGGTATCGGTATCCCTGAGGCGGCGCTGGGCCTCCAGCAGTTCCGCACGCAGATCGGGCACCGCTGCGCCGTAGGCTTCCTTGGACAGAGTGCGTCCCAGTTCGGCAGCTTCAAACATGATGTCCCTCCCGGGGTGTCGCCGCGGATCATTAAACCGCAGCATGCCACAAAACCAACGCCGCATTGGACCGATCACCATCGGCATCATTGCGCATTGCACAAGAGCATCAAGGACTTGCCCGACCATTAGTGAGGGCTTAATCTTGCAGCCTGCCGATCCAACGGCAGCTCGCCGCCAGCTTTGCGGATACTCAACGAGTCGGATAAAGCACGAGACCCGGCGCACTCGGGACTCCCATAACAATCACAAGACGGCAGATAACCACCATGAACCTGGATCAAGCTCGCTTCAATATGGTTGAACAGCAGGTCCGTCCCTGGGACGTGCTGGACCCCAGGGTACTGGATGTGATGGAGAACATCCCCCGGGAACTGTTCGTGCCCCGGGCCCACCAAAAACTGGCCTACGCGGACTTGGAAATCCCGCTGGGACAGGATGAAGCCATGATGCGGCCCACCGTGGAAGGGCGTCTCCTGCAGGCCCTGGACATCCAGCCGCGGGACGTCATTCTGGAGATCGGCACCGGCTCCGGCTACCTGACCGCCTGTCTGGCCCGTCTGGGCAACCAGGTGGACAGCATCGACCTCCACAAGACCTTCACCCGCGCCGCCGAAAGGCATCTGGACAAGGCCGGCATCACCAACATCCACCTGGAGACCGGCAATGCCGCAGAGGGCTGGACCGGGCAAAGGGATCATTACGACGTCATCGCCGTCACCGCCTCCATGGCTCAATACCGTGACTGCTTCGAACGTCAGCTCAGCCCCGGCGGCCGGCTCTTCGTTGTGGTGGGTGAGCCGCCGGCGATGGAAGCCATGCTGGTGATGCGACAGGGCGAAAACGAATTCATCCGCCACGTCCTGTTCGAGACCAGCCTCAAGCCCCTGACGGGCTTCGAGCCCAGACCCCATTTCATCTTCTAGTCAGGATGGGCCGGGTGGCCGGGTGCAGGCAACACGACCCGATCGCCCCCCTGAGTACCCTTTTGAACGACTTTCCCCACGGGCCAGGCATGCAACACTTCACCGCCCCCCAGCTCAAGACTTACCTGGATCAGGCAGGGGACAATGCCCCGTTGCTCATCGACGTGCGCGAGCCCTGGGAATACGACATCGTCCACATTCAGGACTCACGGCTGGTTCCCCTTGACCGGCTTGGGTCCCTGGTGGAAGACATCCCGCCGGACAGGGAACTGGTGATGATCTGTCATCACGGCATTCGCAGCCGGCAGGCGGGCATGCTGCTGGAACGACAGGGCTTCACTCGCGTCATCAACCTCACCGGCGGGATCGATGCCTGGTCACGCCAGGTAGATCCAAGCCTGCCCTGTTACTGATGTCCTGACAGATCCCCCTAGGATGTCCTGAGCACGTCATTCCCGCGCAGGCGGGAATCCAGGAAAGGTCGTCATTCCCGCGCAGGCGGGAATCCATTCGTAGGCTGGAAATTCTGGACTCCCGCTTTCGCGGGAGTGACGAGGGTGACGGGGTGACGGGCGTGACGAAAGGGGAATGACCGGGGTTGATGGAAAGGGAATTATTCAGCGTTTCCCCTATGCATTTTTTTCCGGTTCCCGGTAGGATAATCAGGATTCACTGATGGAATATTTCCTTCTTGCCCGCTCGGGCCGGAGACACCGATGATCCGTTTTCCCAAGACCCTGCTGGCGGCCGCCCTCGTCGGATTTGCCGCAGTAACCGCCCCCGTCCAGGCCACCGATCTCGTAGAGGTCTACCGCATTGCCCTGGAGCGTGACGCGCAACTGCGCGCCGCCGAAGCCCAGTTCCGGGCGGCCCTGGAACAGCGGCCCCAGGCCAGATCGGTCCTGCTACCCCAGATCGAGGGCGGCGTTGGCTACGCCTACACGGATACCGAGCGGGGCGGAAACTCGTTTGACTACCAGACCAGCAGTTTTGAGCTGTCCCTGAACCAGACCCTCTATGACCACCGCAACTATGTGGTCCTGCGCCAGGCGGACCTGGGCATCGCCCAAGCCACCGCGATACGCGACGCCAGCCGGCAGGAGCTGATCCTGCGGGTGGCGGAGGCCTATTTCAACGTACTGGCGGCCCAGGACAACCTCTCCTTCGCCCGCGCGGAAAAGGAGGCCATCGGCCGGCAACTGGAACAGGCGGACCGCCGCTTCGAGGTGGGCCTGATCGCCATCACCGACGTCAAGGAAGCCCAGGCCCAGTACGACCTGGCCGTGGCCGAAGAGATCGCCGCCCTGAACCGCCTGGATCTGGCCGGCGAGGAACTCATGGTCATCACCGGCCAGTTCCACGAGCAACTGGCCCTGCTCTCGGAACGCATGCCCCTGGTCTCGCCGGAACCGGCAAATATGGACCAATGGGTGCAAACCGCCCTGGAGGCCAACCTGAGCCTGATCGCCCGCCGCTTCGGCACCGAGGTGGCCGCCGAGGAGATCAAGCGCCAGCGGGCCGGGCACTACCCCACCCTGGGCCTCTCTGCCGGCTATACCGACCGGGATATTCACAATGCCCCCGGCGGAGAGACGGCCGGTAACCTTCTCGACGGTCGCGACACCCAGATCGGCATCCAGTTGCGGGTCCCCCTCTACACCGGCGGCCGTACCAGCTCCCTGACCCGCGAGGCCCGGGAAAACTTTGACGCCGCCCGCGAGGAGCTGGAACTGACCGAGCGTCAGACCGTACGCCAGGCCCGCAGTGCCTTCCTGTCGGTGAACGCCGGCATTTCCCGGGTCAATGCCCTGGAGCAGGCCCTGGAATCCACCCGCGCCTCCTTCGAAGCCGCCGAGGCCGGATTCGAGGTGGGTACCCGCACCGCCGTGGACGTGCTGCTGGAACTGCGCCAGGTGTTCCGGGCCGAACGGGATTATGCCGAGGTGCGCTATAACTACCTGCTGGATACCCTGCGCCTGAAACAGGCCGCAGGGACCCTGACCGAGAATGACCTGCTCACCATCAACACCTGGCTGGACTGATGAATCATACCCATCCCTCCCCCCTTTGCAGTGCAAGGCACAGCCAGCTCCTGGTGGTGGATATCCAGGCAAAGCTGGCCGTGGCCATGGAGTCCGATGTCCGCAATGAAGTCTACCGACGGGCGGGCAGTCTGGCCCAGGGTGCCGGTGTGCTGGGCGTCCCGGTCACGGTGACCGAACAATACCCCGGGGGTATCGGGCACACGGCCGGTGAAATCCAGGGCATGCTGCCGGAAGCAGTCCAAGTGCTGGAGAAGACCGCATTTTCCTGCTACCGCGACGAGGGCATCATGGGTGCCGTGAAGCGTGCCGGGCGCCCTCAGGTGGTGATCTGCGGCATGGAATCCCATGTCTGCGTCCTGCAGACCGCCCTGCTGCTGGTGGAGGCCGGATTCCAGGTCTTCGTGGTGGAAGACGCCGTCTGCTCAAGAGATCCGCGCAACAAGGCCAATGCCCTGGACCGCATGGCCCGAGCCGGGGTGATCATCACTAATTTCGAGTCGGTGCTGTTTGAATGGCTGGAAGATTCCCGGCACCCGAAATTCAAGGAAATCCTGAACCTGATCCGTTAGGGAATCCCTGATCAGGCCCCTGTCCGTCCAGGGGGCCTTTCCATCATCGCGCGGGCCGTTCTTCACCCCAGAGTCCTTTCCATTCCCCCGGTTCCTTTTCAATCACTCCCGTTTCACTTCCCGTCACTCCCGTTTCACTTCCCGTCACTCCCGCGAAAGCGGGAGCCCAGAACTTTCAGTTCATAACTGGATTCCCGCCTGCGCGGGAATGACGGCCTCTCCTGGATTCCCGCCTACGCGGGAATGACGGCCTCTCCTGGATTCCCGCCTGCGCGGGAATGACGGCCTCTCCCGGATTCCCGTCTACGCGGGAATGACGGCCTCTCCCGGATTCCCGTCTGCGCGGGAGTGACGGCTCCCACCTATGCGGGGATGACGCCCGCCCGAACCGGCCTTCAAGAGGCCTGATCCACCCAGTCCAGTACCCGGTCCACCGCCCCCCGGTTTTCATCCAGGACCCGCCGGGCCGCCACCGTGATGGCCCGGTGGGCCTCCAGGTCCGACCACAGGGTCGATACCGCAGCGGCCAGCCCATCGGCATCCGCCACCCGACGCACACCCCCAGCCCGGTCCAGGGCCTCGTAAACCTCAGTGAAATTGAATACCTGCGGACCGGTCACCACCGCCACCCCATGGGCGGCCGGCTCCAGCGGGTTATGCCCGCCGGTGGGTACCAGACTGCCCCCCACGAAGGCCACCGAGGCCACCCCGTAGAGCCGCATCAGCTCTCCCATGGTATCCCCCAGCCATACCGTATCCCCAGCCTCGGGCGGCAGCCCGGCACTGCGGCGCGCCACGGCAAACCCCTGCGCCCGGCACAGGGCCGCCACGGCGTCGAAACGCTCCGGATGGCGAGGCACCAGGATCAGCAGGGCTCCGGGCCAACGGGACAGCAGGGAGCGGTGCGCCGCCAGCACCGGCTCGTCCTCCCCCGGATGGGTACTGGCGGCGATCCACACCGGTCGCTCCCCCACCTGTGCACGCCACTCGGCCGCGGCCCGGATCAGATCATCGGACAAGGCCAGGTCATACTTGATGTTGCCGCTCACCCGCACCTGATCCGGCCGGGCACCCAAGGCCAGAAAACGGCAGGCATCCTCCTCCCCCCGGGCCGCGATCCCGGACACCTGAGCCAGGGTCTGCCGAACCAGGGGCCGGATGCGGGCATAGCCACGGGCAGAACGGGCCGACAGGCGGGCATTGACCACCATCACCGGGATGCCCCGGCGGGCACAGGCCCGATACAGATTGGGCCACAGTTCGGTCTCCATCACCAGCAGCCGCTCGGGACGCGCCCGTGCCAGAAAGCGGGCCACCCCATCGGGCAGATCATAGGGCAGATAACAGTGTTCCACCGAATTCCCGAAACGCCGGATCACCTCGGCGGAACCGGTAGGGGTGGTGGTGGTCATCAGGATGGCATGCCCGGGGAACCGCCGCCGCAGCCCTGCCACCAGCGCCGCGGCGGCCGCCACCTCCCCCACCGAGACCGCATGCACCCACAGCCGGGGCCGCGCCGGCAGGTGGGGCGACCAGCCCAGGCGCTCCCTCCAGCGGTGACGATAATCCGGATTGGCGCGGCTGCGCAGGAGCAGCCGCGCCAGCACCAGCGGCGTGATGACATAGAGGATCAGGGAATAGAGTACGCGCATGCCGGTCAGATGGTCGTCAGGTGCCCCGGATCCGGTCGATGACCCGGGTGGTGGACACCCCATCCAGGAACGGCAACACTTCCACCCGCCCACCCTGGGCACGGACATGGTCACCACCCACGATCGCCTCGGGCCGGTAATCCCCGCCCTTCACCAGCACGTCCGGCGACACCGCATGGATCAACCGCTCCGGCGTGTCTTCCCCGAAGGGCACCACCCAGTCCACCGAGGCCAGGCCCGCCAGCACCGCCATGCGTCGCTCCAGGCCATTCACCGGTCGCCCATGGCCCTTGAGACGGCACACAGAGGCGTCATCATTCACCGCCACGATGAGACGGTCCCCCAGGCGCCGGGCCTGCTCCAGATAGGCCACATGCCCCGCATGGAGGATATCGAAGCAACCATTGGTCATCACCACTCGCTCGCCCTGGGCCCGAGCCTCCTGCACCGCCAGCAACAGGTCCGGCTCCGACAGCAGGCTGCTCCAGCCGCCCTGGTGACCCCGCACCGCCGCCCGCAGCTCCGCCGGGGTCACGCAGCCGGTCCCCAACTTGCCCACCACGATACCCGCCGCCAGATTGGCCAAGGCCGCCGCCTGGGCCAGATCCTGCCCGGCCCCCAGGGCCGCCGCCGTGACGGCGATCACCGTATCCCCCGCCCCGGTCACGTCATAGACCTCCCGGGCGCGGGTGGGCAGGTGCAGGGGATCCTGGCCCGCCCGCAGCAGCAGCATGCCCCGCTCGCTCAGGGTGATGAGCAGGGCCTCCAGCTCCAGGTCCGTCCGTAGCCGTTCACCTCGGCTTATGAGCAGATCGTCATGGGGACAGGGACCCACCACGGCCTCGAACTCGGCCAGATTGGGGGTGAGCAGGGTGGCGCCCCGGTAACGCTCGAAATCACGCCCCTTGGGGTCCACCAGCACCGGCACCCGGGCCTCCCGGGCCATGCGGATCATCCGCGCCACCTCGGCCAGGGTCCCCTTGCCGTAATCGGACAGCACCACCACCGCCTGCCCGTCCAGATGCCCGGCCAGACGATCCGGCAGGGACGCGGTATCCGCGGCCTCCAGGGGCTGTTCGAAATCCAGGCGCAACAACTGCTGATGGCGGCTCAGGACCCGCAGCTTGGTGATGGTGGTCGCCCGGGACGAGCGGGCGAAATCACAGCTCACCCGGGCCTGGACCAGGAGCCCTTCCAGGGCATGGCCGGCCTCGTCCTCGCCCACGATGCCCAGCAGCCAGGTCTGCACCCCCAGCCGGGCCAGGTTGACGGCCACGTTGGCCGCCCCGCCGGGACGTTCCTCGACCTCGTTCACGTGAACCACGGGCACCGGGGCCTCGGGGGAGATGCGGGCGGTGGCCCCGGACCAGTAGCGATCCAGCATGAGATCGCCCACCACCATAATCCGGGCCTGTTCAAAGGCGGGCATGTGCAGATTCACGGCCTGACTACCTTGCAGAGGAAACCGGGGAGGATCTTACCATGGGGCAGCCCATTGCCCTGCGGACGCGGAGCCATTTGCTACAATCCGCAGCCCGCTCTCCGCAAACATCCCCATGGCCCGAAAACAGTCCCCCTCTCGCCTGTACCACCCTGTCCACTGGCCCATGTGGCTGGGCGTGGCCCTGTTCCGCACCTTGGTCCGGGTGCTGCCCTGGCGCTGGCAGATCCGGACCGGCGAGGCCCTGGGCGCCCTGCTCTACCCGCTGGCCCGGCGTCGGCGGCGGATCGCCGAGGTCAATGTCGGGCTATGTTTTCCCGACCTGGACCCGGCGACGCAAAAGGCCCTGGTCAAGGCCCATTTTCGTGCCATGGGCGCGGGCATCTTCGAGACGCCCCTGAGCTGGTGGGGCAGCGACCGGGCGCTTGAGGGGCTGGCCCGGATCGAGGGACTGGAACACCTGCAACGGACACTGGCAAAAGGCAAGGGGGCACTGCTGCTGTCGGCCCACTTCACCACCCTGGAACTGGCGGGACGCCTGCTCTGCGCCCATCAGGACTTTGCCGTCATGTACCGCCCCCACGAAAATCCGGTGATGGAACACTGCTTCCGGCAGAACCGGCAGACCCATTATCTGCGGGCCATCCGCCGCGACCAGGTCCGGGACGCCATCCGCGCCCTGAAGCAGGGCCAGGCCCTGTGGTACGCCCCGGACCAGGCCTTCAAGAACGGCAACGCGGTGATTGTCCCCTTCTTCGGTGTCCCCGCCGCCACCAATCCGGCCACCGCCCGCCTGGCGAAGATCAGCGGCGCCCCGGTCATCCCCTTCTTCGGCTATCGCCTGCCCGGCCGTCAAGGTTATCGGCTGGTGATCGGCGCGCCCCTTGAAGACTTCCCCGGAGAGGATCCGGCCCAGGACGCCCGACGCATCAACGCCGTCATCGAGGCGGCCATCCGGGTAGCGCCGGAACAGTATTTCTGGACCCACCGACGCTTCAAGTACAAGCGCGGCTGGGGATTACCGAAATACTATTGATTCACCCGGCAATCCCCCTTCAGCGCCCCCGGCAGCACCACCACGCCCATCACCGGGCCTGCCCCCGCACCGGATTCCAGCCACCGGGGCATCAGGCCCCCGGTGGACAGGCCCAGTTCCGCAGTGAGCCAGTCCCCAAGCCGACCGGGGATCTGTCGCTGTCGGTCCGCGTCCCAGGCCACCAGCAGATCATCACCGGGTCGGCACCGCAACCCGCCGGGATTCACCCCCGGGATCACGGCCTGACTCCGGGGCAGGCGAAAACGCAGATTGCCCGCCACAAAGGCCCGATCTCCCACGATCAGACCCTGGCTGAAGCCCAGATCCCGGATCTCGCTCACCCGCTCGTCAAAGGGGTAGACATGCCGATGCTGGGACTCCAGCACCGGCCAGGTCTGCACCCGCCAAGCCATCACCACCAGCACCAGCACGGGCACCAGCAGACAGACCGACAGATACGCCCGCACCCGGGCGGGCGTCAGCGCCGCCGTGCCCATCATGGCGAACACGAACAGGGGAAAGACCAGCAGCAGGGGCAGCATCCAGCGGTCCTTGAAGTGGGACACCCCCAGCAGGGCCATCAGCACCAGCAGGCCCAACAGGATCCAGAGGTAGCGGTGGATGGGAAAAGCCGCCGGACCGCCCCGGCGTTTGAACAGGGCACGGAAAAAATCCCGCCGGAATACCGCGCCCATGACCAGCAGCAGCAATGCCAGGAAGCCCAGCACCGCCGGCACCAGGGAACCCAGCCCGGACCAGGGCCAGAGTCCACCCCCGAAATCCAGCTTATCCAGGGACTGAGTGCCCAGATCCCGGCTGTGCCAGACCCACAGGGCGTGGGGCAGGACCACCAGCAACGCCACCAGGGCACTCCACAGGATGCGCGGATGCAGCAACAGGGACCGTCCTCGGGCACAGCTCAGCAGGGTCAGTCCGGCGGCGGCGGCGAACACCAGAAAATTGTACTTAGACAGCACCCCCAGCCCGAACAGCAGGCCGATCAGCAGGTAATGCCCCACATGGGGCCGGTCCAGCCAGCGCAGCATCGCGTAAAAGGACGCGGCCGCCACCGTGGTCACCATCACCGAATGGGTCAGATCCCGCTGGGATTCCCAGGCCACCTGGGGAACCAGGAACAAGGACAAGGTGGCCAGCACCGCCAGTCGGACATCGCCCAACAGACGCCGGGCGGAGAGGAACACGAACAGCCAGGTGAGAAAAAGCAGGGTGTTCTTGACCAGGCTCAGGGCCCACAGGTCCATGCCCAACACCCGGAACGCCGCGGCCTGCAGCCAGGCATAGAGGGGTGGCTGCCCGGAATACCCGGCCAGCCACCACTGGGTCACGATGACCTGCTCGGCCTCGTCCAGTTCCAGCACCGCGGACCCGGTGGCACGGATGATCACATGGAGGGTGAAATAGACCCCCAACCCCAGCAGCAGCCAGAGACCCCAGTGCCGGTGTGGTTCTCCCATTGCGCCTTTATCCATGCACCAGTCCCTGATAGACCGCCAGATTCCCGGCCACCATGGCCTCCACGGAGAACCGCGCCGCCACCCGACGGCGACCGGCCTCCCCCAGACGCCGCAGGGCCGACCGATCACCCAGCAGATCAATCACCGCCCGCGACAGGGCCGGGGCATCCCCCGGCGGCACCAGCACACCGGCCTCGTCATCGCCGATGATCTCGGGCACGCCGCCCGCCCGGGTCCCCACCAGGGGCACCCCCGCGGCGGCGGCCTGCAGCAGGGAAACCCCCAGCCCCTCCATGTCCGCCGGATGCACCACCAGATCCAGGCAGGGCAGGATCCGCTCCAGGTCATCCCGGAACCCCATCAGACGCACCCGTCCCGTCAGTCCCATGTCCTCAATCCGCGCCCTGAGCTGCGCTTCCAGCGGCCCCTGACCGAAGAACAGCAGCCGCACCTCGGGATGGGCCGCCAGGATCGCCGGCGCCGCCGTCAGCAGATGACGATGCCCCTTGCGGGTAATCAACTGGGCAATCACCCCCACCGCCCGCTCACCGGGCGCAAGGCTGCAGGCAGCCTGAAACCCTTCCCGATCGCACGTCCCCTGCCAGGCATTCATATCCACCGCGCTGGGCACGCAAACCACCCGTTCAGGGGGCACGCCTTCCGCCAGCAGCACTTGCCGGATCGCTTCCGAGATGGTGATGACCCGGTCGAACAGACGGTACTTCAATCGCGCCCACAGGGCCGGCTCCGGGTTGTCCACCCGCCGGGACAGCACCACCGGCACCCCGACCCGCCGGGCCGCGATCCCCCCCAGCACGTCCGCGCCGCGACGACTGTGCAGATGCACCAGATCCGGCCGGGTCTCCCGGATCACGCGCTTCAAGCGACCCACAAAGCCCAGGTCCAGATCCCCCCCCATGGGCACCTCATGGACCGCCTCGCAAAACACCGCCGAGGCCTCGGCAATGGCCGCCCCCGAAGGGCACACCAGCACGTTGGCGACGCCCCGGGCCGACAGCCCTTCCAGCAGGTAACGGACCTGCAGCGCGCCGCCATACAGATGACGACCGGTCTCCACATGCAGAATACGCATCAGGACGGCTCCTTGATCGGCATTGCGGGCAGCAACCGCTCCACCTGAGCCATGACCTCGTCCACCGAGATGCCCTTCAGGCAATCAAAACGCCCGTCGCAAGTGGGATTGCGTCGGCAGGGGGCGCAGGGCAGGTCGTGGTAGATCACCACGGTGTTGTCCCGCCCGGTGTCCAGGTAGGGACAGGTGGATCCGAACAGGGCCACCGTGGGGACGTCGAAGGCCGGTCCCATGTGGGTCAGACCCGTGTCTACTCCCACCAGCAGTTCGGCCCGGCGGATCACGGCCGCTGCCTGAGTCAGGGAGGTCTGCCCCACCCGGTTGTCCACCGCCGCGCCGGCCAGGGCCTGAATCCGGTCGGCGGCCTCCCGGTCATCGGGACCACCCAACAACACCATGGGCTGTCCCCGTTCCCCGTGAATGCGCAGGGCCAACCGTGCCCAGGCGGCCTCCACCCAGTGTTTCTGAGGCCGGGTGGTGAACGGACAGCCCACCACATAACCCCGGGTGCCCTGGGCCTCGGCCACCCGGCGGCCCACGGCCTCATCCTCCGGGCGCAGCCCCACCTGCATGAAGAAGGCACCCGGCTCAAGCCCCAGCGCCTGGGCCAGATACCGGTATTCCGAACCGATACGGCGGGGGTCGCCGCCTCGGGGCACCACCCGGGTCATGAACACCCCGCTGCCCTCCCGGGACCCCAGTCCCACCCGCTCCCGCGCCCCCGACAGGCGGGTGAGCAGACCGCTTTTCAAAAGCCCCTGCAGATCCACCGCCATATCGTAAGGCTCGGCCCGCAGTTCCCGGACAAATCGGACCACCTCCCGCCCCAGACGGATCCACCGCAAGCGGCGGAACAGGGAGCGCCACTGAGCCTTGGGCCAGACCACCACCCGGTCCACCTGGGGATGCCGGGACACCAGTCCCGCCACCTGGGGCTCCACCAACCAGGTGATGCGCACATCGGGCCAGGCGGCGCGGAACACGGCTGGCAACGGCGAGGCCATCACCACGTCGCCGATGGCGGAGAGACGAATGATCAGCAGGGACTGCATCGAAGATTCCAAAATGGGAGCGACGGCATTTTACCCCAGCCGCGGGGATGGTGTTTTCCCGGGGTGGCGTGCCGACAAGGGGGGGCGAGGATTGTGCTACGATCCTCACAGGCGCCCTGAGCACACTATTCCGGTGGATTACGTCGCGTTATTTGAACTACGCCACCTCATCCCCGTGAATCACATCGCGTCATTGCGCCGTTCCCGTGAAATACGTCTCGTCATTCCCGCGAAAGCGGGAATCCAGCGACCACCCTGGAACCCCATCTGCGCACCCTGTATGCCGCCCTGCCCCATGACTGGTATCGCAACAACCCCATCGCCCGCTACGAGGGCCATGACGCCAGCATGTTCTACAGCCATCTGGCGACCCTGGGACTGGACATCGTGGTGGAGCCGGTGCCCGAGGCCCTGTAACAACTCAGTGACCGGGGCTATGCGGACATGGTATCGAGGCCGGGGCAAGCCCATTCACTTGGTGGGGGTGGAGTTTTCCAGAGAGCGAAGGCAGGTGGTGGGGTTTGCGCATGAGACAGCCCGAGACATTTGATCAGACACCGCACTGACAGAAAATGATTGCCATCCGAGGGCGGAGATGATCAGCCGCTCTGCTTTCAGCAGCAGAAAAAATTATACAGAAAAATATACGACAAGCATCATATCCTTAGGACATGTAAAACCCCACACATGAACCTCACAAACACCATAAAAAACCCACCCCAAAAACAATACATCGCTATCTTCCTTATTACTTACTTTATCATCATGCTATTACAATTGATGATATTCACTCCGGGAGGGAGAAGCGATGATAGTGAAGCATTGCTTATGGGGCAGCACCTTGCTCTTGGATATGACGGGCATAACCCGCCTCTGTTCTACTGGTTGACATGGATAGGAGCAAGAATTTTCGGGGATGGCAACCCCAGTATAGTATTTGGGCTAAGGATGACTTTTCTATTTCTTATGGTATTAGGGACATATCAGCTATCCTTAATGATAAAAGGAAATAGCTGGCTTGCACTTGCTGCTGGCCTAGCCCCACTTTCGTTCCTTCATTTACACTGGTATGCGATCTCTGACCTGACCCATACGCTAATGGCTGGCGCCATATATCCATGGGTCATGATCTGCATAATCCAAATCAGTAGAAAAAAAGATATCAGCAGCTATATCTACCTAGGCATACTAATCACAGCCGGACTACATAGCAAGTATACTTTTGCAGTATTTACGACATCCCTGCTCATTGCTGCCCTGATAAACAAAACCTACAGATCACTACTTTTCAAACCACACATACTACTGACAATACTCATCCCATTAATCTTAAGCATCCCTCACTTTACATGGATCCTAGATAACACCCATATAATTTCAGAAAAACTGGATGAAAGGATTGGGTTTGGGGGCGATACCGCATCAACTCACCCAATATTAGATGGGCTAAAAAACCTCTCTCAGTCAACCATTAGCGTTATT
>NZ_JAJNQM010000031.1:0-35848 GCF_022227785.1 Ectothiorhodospira lacustris
GCCGGAGGCCGTGGCCGCGGCCCTGGAACAGCAGTACCTGCCCCGTCATGCAGGAGATGCCCTGCCGACCGGCCCGGTGGGCCGGGTGCTGGCCCTGGCGGACCGCCTGGACACCCTGGTGGGGATTTTTGCCATCGGCCAGAAGCCCACCGGCGCCAAGGACCCCTTCGGCCTGCGCCGCGCCGCCCTGGGGGTGCTGCGCATCCTGGTGGAACTGGAGTTGCCCCTGGATCTGGAGACCCTGCTGCAGCAGGCCGCGACAGGCTACGAGGGCCGGGTGCCCGCCGCCCCGGCCGTGCCCCAGGTGCTGGAGTACGTGATGGAACGCCTGCGGGCCTATTACCTGGACCGGGGCATCCGTCCCGAGGTGTTCGAGGCGGTGCTGGCGGTGCGTCCCACCCGACCCCTGGATTTTGACCGGCGGGTACGGGCGGTGGAGCACTTCCTGGGCCTGCCGGAGGCCGAGGCCCTGGCGGCGGCCCACAAGCGCATTCACAACATCCTGCGCAAGGTGGAAGGCGGCCTGCCGGACCGGGTGGAGACCGCCCTGCTGACGGAGCCGGCGGAGCAGGACCTGCACCGCCACCTGGAAGGATTGCGGGAGGCGGTGGCCGCCCATCTGGATGCGGGCGAGTACACCGAAGGCCTGACCCGGCTGGCGGCCCTGCGCGGCCCCGTGGATGCCTTCTTCGACCAGGTGATGGTGATGGTGGAGGACCCGGCCCTGCGGGATAACCGGGTGGCGCTGCTCAATCGCCTGGCCGGGTTGTTCCTGCGGGTGGCGGACCTGTCACGGCTACCATGAAGCTCATCATTCTGGACCGGGACGGGGTTATCAACCGGGATTCCCCCGACTACATCAAGTCGCCGGCGGAGTGGGTGCCGCTGCCCGGCAGCCTGGAGGCCATCGCCCGCCTGACCCGGGCCGGCTGGTGCGTGGCGGTGGCCACCAACCAGTCGGGCCTGGCCCGAGGCCTGTTCGATCTGCCCACCCTGCGGGCCATTCATCAGCGCATGGAAGAGGCCCTGGCCCCCCTGGGGGGGCGCATCGACGGGATCTTCTACTGCCCCCACGGTCCGGACGAGGGCTGCGATTGTCGCAAGCCCCTGCCGGGTCTGTTCGAGCGCATCGGCCGGGCCTTCCGGGTGTCCCTGAGCGGCGTGCCCGCCATCGGGGATTCAGCTCGCGACCTGCAGGCCGCCGCCGCCGCCGGCTGCAGGCCCATCCTGGTGCGGACCGGCAATGGCCGTCGCGCCCTGTCCGAGGGGCGTGTACCGGCACAGACGCCGGTATTTGCGGATCTGGCGGCGGCGGTGGATCACCTGTTGGCTGAAACGGATCATGTCCATGACTGAACACACACCTTCCAAACCGCTGCTTTATCTACGGGCGGGCCTGTTCTGGATCGGCCTGGCGCTGTCCACGGTCCTGTTCGCCCTGCTCAGTCCCCTGATGCTGCCGCTGGGGTGGCACGGGCGCTTCCGGGTGCTGTCCCAGTGGACCCGTTTCAATCTGTGGTGGCTGACGCTGACCTGTGATCTGCGTTATACCGTGACCGGCACCGAGTACCTGGCCGGCGAGGCCCGGGTGCTGATGTGCAAGCACCAGTCGGCCTGGGAGACTCTGGCCCTGCAGCAATTCACCCCGCCCCAGGTGTGGGTGCTCAAGCAGGAACTGTTGCGTGTCCCCTTCTTCGGCTGGGCCATCAGCATGCTGGAGCCCATCGCCCTGGACCGGTCCGCCGGCCGCAAGGCCATGGAGCAACTGGTGGTGCAGGGTCTGGATCGTCTCGACCGGGGGCTGTGGGTGGTCCTGTTTCCGGAGGGAACGCGTACACCGCCCGGCCACCAGGGGCGTTACAAGGTGGGCGGTGCGGTGCTGGCGGCCCGCAGCGGTCGGCCGGTGATCCCGGTGGCCCACAACGCGGGCCTGTTCTGGCCCCGTAACAGCTTCATCAAGTACCCGGGGACCATTCAGGTGGAGATCGGGCCGCCCATCCCCACCGAGGGTAGAAAGCCCGAGGCCATCATGCGGGATGTCCAGACCTGGATCGAGGCTCGCACGGCGGTGTTGTGCGGATTGCCCGAGCCGGGTGCGGGGCGCGCCCATGAGTAAGGTCCCCCGCTGGGACCTGAGCACGCAGTCCGGGCGACGTCGAGCCTATCTGCAGGCCCTGTGGCTGGATGACGGCTGGGTGAGGGAGTACGGCCTGTCCAACTTTCACCGGATTTCCGGGCAGGCCTGGCGCTCAGGGCAGCCGTCGCCGCGACATCTGTACCAGCGCATCCCCCGCCACGGCATCCGCACCGTGGTGAACCTGCGCGGGGATGAGCCGGACAATCCCATGCTGGCCCTGGAAACGGACGCCTGTGCATGTCTGGGGGTGGCGCTGCATCATCTGAAGCTCTACTCCAGGGATCTGCCGGCTCCGGAGGCGATTCACGAGGCCCATGACCTGCTGCAGCGCATCACCTATCCCGTCTGGTTTCACTGCAAGTCCGGGGCCGACCGGGCGGGGCTCATGAGTACCCTCTACCTGCACTGGATGGAGGGGGTCCCCCTGGCGCAGACACGACAACTGCGCCTGTGGCCCTATTTCCATTACCGCTGGGCCAAGACCGGTCTGCTGGATCATTTCTTCGAGGCCTATCTTCTGGATACGGCGGACTCACCCATGACCCTGCTGGAATGGGTGGATACCCGGTATGACCGCCGGGCCTTGAAAAAGGGCTTCCGGCCTCGGCGGGCAGTGGACGCCCTGGTGGATCGGGTCTTGCGCAGGGAGTAGGGCGGAGGGTCAGCGTCCCAGCACCACCGACTCCAGCGGTCTTGGCTTGCCGATGAAATGGCCCTGCACGTGGTCCACGCCGATCTCCCGCAGGATCTTCAGGATGGCCTCCGATTCCACGTATTCGGCGATGGTCTGCTTGCCCATGAGATGGGCGATATCGTTGATGGAATTCACCAGGGCCCGGTCGGTGGCATCCTGAACCACATCGCGCACGAAAATGCCGTCGATCTTCAGATACTTTACCGGCAGGGTGCGAAGATAACCGAAGGACGACATGCCGCTGCCGAAATCATCCAGCGAGAAACTGCAGCCCAGTCGACTCAGGCTTGAAAACAGGTGATTGGCGTTGTCCAGGTTGGCAATGGCGACGGTTTCCGTCACTTCGAAGCAGAGTTTTTCGGGTGGGATATTGGTGTGCTCCAGGACCCCCAGTACAAAGCCGAGGAAGGTGGCGTCTCCCACCGAGTGTCCCGACAGGTTGATGGCGCAGGCATCCAGCAGGCTCAGCAGAGAGTACTGGTCCGCCAGCCAGGCCAGGCATTGCCGGATGACATGGCGGTCAATGGCAGTGGACAGATTGTAGCGTTCCGCCGCCGGCAGGAAGTCCCCGGGATTGATGAGTCTGCCGTGGTCTTCCTGCATGCGAACCAGGACCTCGAAGTGGGTGCCCTTGTCTTCCCCTTCCGACAAGGGGCGGATGGGCTGGGCGAACAGGATCAGCCTCGACTCCTTGATGGCGGACTGAATCCGGTTGACCCACTGCATTTCTCCCTGGAGCCTGAGCAGTCCGGTGTCATTCTGCTTGAAAACGCTGACCCGGTTGCGCCCCTTGTCCTTGGCGGCATTGCAGGCGGTATCCGCTGCCGCCATCAGGGCGATACCGCTGGTGCTTCCGGGGGTGACGGGTACGACACCGAGGCTAGCGCTCACGCTGAAATCGCGATTTTCCCAGCGAAACGTGAAGCTCTGCAGGGATTCACGCAGGGTCTCCGCCCGGGTCATCGCCTGCTCCAGGGGGAGTGTCTGCATCAGCAGCGCGAATTCATCCCCGCCCAGGCGGGCCAGGGAGTCGCCAAGAAGCATGTGCTCACTGAGCAGGTTACCGATCCGGCGCAGCAGTTCATCGCCTGCCTCGTGGCCGCTGGTGTCATTGATGACCCGGAATTGATCCAGATCCAGGTAGATCAGGGCATGCTGGTGCTCGTTTTTTCTGGCGTCGTGGATGGCGCGCTCCAGCCGGAACATCAGTTCACGGCGGTTCAGCAGTCCGGTCAGTGGGTCATGGCCGGCTTGGTAATTCAGCTGGGTGATCAGCGAGCGGAATTCGGTGGCATCGCTGAAGTTGACGACGGCACCGCTGATGCCGGTGCCCTGCCGCAGCGGGGTGATGGAGAGGTGAACGGGCTGGGGATGGCGATCCTTGCGCCAGAGGACGGTTTCCAGCCGTTCCACGGGCCGCCCGTCACGCAACACCTGCCGGATGGGGGAGTCTTCCCAGGCGGCGGGAGTGCCGTCTTCGGCGGCCTTCATCAGCAGGGCGTGGGCCGACTGGGCCAGCAGGGCAGGGCGGGAGAAACCCAGCAGGTTCAGGGCCGCCTGATTCACGTAAGTGATCAGCCCCAACTCATCCACGGCAAACAGCGGCGAGGGCGCGTGATCCAGCAACTGATTCAGACGCTGCGCCAGCCGAGCCGCATCCGGGCGCCTGGCCTCTGGGGATTGGGGGGCTTGCATCGTGTCCCTTGCAACAAGTCGGAGCGACCAACCACACATCATTTCTTTTGCCGGGGGCGGGTTCCGGGTAATGCTTATCCTGACTATAGTGTAAAACCACGATGGGGCGTTAAGCCCCTTGCTGACGTGCCGGTATCAGGTTCTGGATGACATGGCCGGCCAACATCAGTCCGAACAGCCCGGGCATATAGGAAATGGTGCCGTTGACCGCCCGGGCACGACCACTGACGGGGCCTTCGATGGGACGATGTTCGGTACCTTTGATGGCGGTTTCGGTGGAATGAACCACGGGATAATCCAGGTGTGCGCCCAGGCGGCGCAGCCGTTTTCGCATCTCCCGGGCCAGGGGGCACTTGTCGGTCCCTCCCAGCGGACCGATGCGTACTGCCGTCGGGTCCAGGCGTCCGCCCGCCCCCATGCTGGAGATAATCGGTACCCCCCGTTGCTGACAGACATGCACCAGGGCGGCCTTGCAGGCGATGGAATCGATGCAGTCCAGCACGTAGTCCACGTCCACCGGCAACAGGGCATGCACGTTGTCCGGTGTCAGAAAATCCCCCAGTACCGTGACCGTGAGGGCGGGATTGATGTCCCGGATCCGTGCCGCCATCACTTCCGCCTTGGACTGGCCCAGGGTGGAATGCAGGGCCACCAGTTGGCGATTCATGTTGGAGGGTCCGACCCGATCGTGATCCAGCAGGGTGATGCGCCCGATGCCTGCCCGGGCAATGGCTTCCGCGGCGCTGCCGCCGACCCCGCCCAGGCCGGCGATGAAGACATGGCGGCGGGCAAACTGTTCCAGGCCTTCCGGGCCGATCAGCAGTTCGGTGCGTTCGTGGAGCGGATTCCGGTGGTTCAAGGTGTTGTCTGCGGCTGGTGAATCAGGGGTGGATCATCGGGGATGTGGTTCAGCCTGTCCAGGCGAAACAGCTGGATGGCGTTGTCACGGGTGATCCGGGCGATCTCTTCCGGGGGCTCATTCCTCAGTGTGGCAAGGGTCTGGACCACCTCAGGCAGCCAGGCGGGTTCATTGCGCTGGCCCCGGTGGGTCTGCCCCGGCTGGTCGGGGGCGTCGCTTTCCACCAGCAGGGCCTGGGCCGGCAGCCAGGCCGCCAGCGCGCGCAGACGCTGTGCCCGGGGGTAGGTGAGGGGGCCGCCGAGCCCCAGTAAAAACCCCAGGTCCAGCAGTTTTTCCGCCTGTTGTCGGCTGCCGGAAAAGCTATGTACGACACCCCTTAGTCCCGGTCGTTGCCTCAGGGCCTGGGTGACCTGGTCCACGGCCCGCCGGGCGTGGATGATCACGGGCAAGTCATGGGTCAGTGCCAGGTCCAACTGGGCCCTGAAACAGGCCTGCTGCGTCTTTTCATCCAATCCCTCGGCAAAAAAATCCAGGCCGCACTCACCGACCGCCACGGCCGGTTCCCGCTGCAGCCACTGATCCAGGGCATGGATATCGTCCGGCCGGTGGGAAGCCAGGTAGACCGGGTGCAGGCCATAGGCGGGATAGAGGCCGGACGCGGAGGTCGCCACCGCCCTGAGTCGTGGCCAGTCGGCGCGGGTGATGGCCGGAATGATCATGGCCTGTACGCCTGCCTCCCGGGCGCGTTGCCGGCAGGCTTCCCGGTCCGCGTCAAAGGCCGGGACGTCGAAATGGCAATGGCTGTCGATGAGCATGGCTTCACTCCGTGCAGGCGGTTGGACAAAGGCGTACTTCCCCTGGTGTTGAAAAATCCTGTCCGCGGCGTCACCTTATGGTGCCGGGTAAGTTCTGGAAAAGCACCTTGGGTGACCCCGCAAAGATTCCTTGTTGTGACCTTGCGAAGGCCCCTTGTTGTGACTCCACGAAGGTTCCTTGTTGTGACCTTGCGAAGATTCCTTGTCGCGACTCCACGAAGGTTCCTTGTCGTCACTCCCGCGAAGGCGGGAGTCCAGGGTTTCCAGTCCGTGACTGGATTCCCGCTTGCGCGGGAATGACGATCATCGGACGGAACAGCAAGAGACGGTTTGGCTGGGTTCCCGCTTACGCGGGAATGACTTATCCAGAACACCCCTGGAGGGTTGTTCGGTCGCTGTCAATCAATGCGCCTGATAGGCATATCGTCGGCGGCCGGATCATCCCGCGACTATTCTCCGGACAATTTTAAAGGGCGGAACCATGGCAGGATGGCTCAGTGGCGAAGTGGTGGAACTCAAGCGCTGGACGCAGCGACTCTATTCCCTGCGTGTGGAGGCGCCCGTGGACCCCTTCAAGGCGGGCCAGTTCAACCGGCTTTCCGTGATGGTGGGCGGCGAGCGGGTGGCGCGTCCCTACTCTTACGTGAATGCCCCGGATGAGCGCCCGCTGGATTTTTATTTCATTACCGTCCCGGAAGGTCCCCTGACCAATCACCTGGTCACCCTGTCTCCGGGAGACGCCGTGGATGTCATGGCCAAGGCCAATGGATTTTACACCCTGGAAGAAGTACCCGATGGTGACGTGCTCTGGATGTTCGCCACCGGGACCGCGCTGGGTCCCCACCTGTCCATCCTCAAGACCGAGGCGCCCTGGCAGCGTTTTCAGCGCATCGTGCTGGTGCATGCGGTCAGGACCCGTGAAGAGCTGATTTATCAGGACACCATTGATGCGTTTCGCGACCGTGGGGAACAGTTTCAATTCGTGCCCTTCGTCAGTCGTGAAGAGACCCCGGGGGCCTTGCCCGGACGCGTCCCCGCTGCGATCGAGTCGGGCCTGCTGGAGCGGCATACGGGATTGCCGCTGACGCCGGATGCCGCCCAGGTGATGATCTGCGGCAATCCGGATATGGTTCGGGATACCAGCGAGGTGCTCAAGGGGCGTGGCATGATCAGGAACCGGCGTCGTGAACCCGGGCACATCACCACGGAAAACTACTGGTAGATACGGGTGGCGTGGTGACCCGGGGATGTTTCGAATCAGTCATTCCCGCGTAAGCGGGAATCCATGGGCCCATCGGGCCTGTGCGGCTGGCGTTCCTCAGTCATTCCCGCGTAAGCGGGAATCCAGCCACGGACGGCAGGGGACTTACCCTATGTTTCTCCGGCCCGTAGTGTGCGTCTGTCACTGCTCCCGGCAATGGGCGCATAGCCCCCGCCCCTCCATGATCTGATGCTCCAGCTGGAAACCCTGTCGGTGCGCCTGTTCTTCCAGCGTTTGCTTGATGGTCGTGTTTTCCATCTCCGTGACCACGCCGCAACGCCGGCAGATGAGCAGCAGACAGTCATGCTCATGTTCCGGGCTGGTGCAACCTACATAGCCATTGAGGCTCTCAATGCGGTGAATCAGGCCCTGTGCCAGCAGGAACTCCAGGACCCGGTAGACGGTGGGGGGTTTCACCGTATGGTCATCGGAACTCAATTGATGGATCAGGTCATAGGCCTTGATGGCCTCATGGCTTTGCCAGATCTGTTCCAGCACCTGGCGTCGTAAGGGCGTCAGCCTGACGCCTCGTGCCGAACACAGGTGTTCTGCGGATTTAAGGGCCGTGGCAATGCAGGCCGCATGGTTATGGCGGGGATCGGCAATATCCGGCATGGATCTGTCCATCAGGGTGTGTGCCTTTGGCGGTGTCGCCTGGATATATCACAAATGAAGTGACGTCAGGGCCAATACTCCGGATTTCCGGTATGGACGCGGCAGTGACCCCGGGCTATTGTGACCCGCTGAGGCTCATGGAGCGTACGCATATATTTATTATGGGGTGGCGGAAGTAGGCGCCGTGGGGTAGATAGGGGCATGAGGGAAGATTTCTATCGGAGGTTTGGAAAATGGGGTACCTCCGGCCGGCGTTTGGCCACTCTGGTGTGTCTTCTGTGGGTCGGCACGGCTCTATTTCCCGGCGCCGTTGTCGGTGCCCAAGTTGTCGTGGTTAATGACTCCATCACCCGGAATGCCCTGCCTGTAGCCACGGTGCGGGCTATTTTCAGTCTGCGCGTACAGGTGCTGGACGGGCATAAGCTCACGGTATTCGTCCTGGACCCAAGGGACCCGGTCCATACCGGTTTCAGCAAGGATGTCCTGGGTGTCTTTCCCTACCAGCTTGAGGCCGCCTGGAATCGGAGTATCTTTTCCGGTGCCAGTAGAGGCCCCGTGATCGTGAATTCCGAAGCGGAAATGCACCGTCGTGTGGCCAATACAGTGGGTGGCGTCGGATACCTGAGTCAACCGGTGGCCCATGAAAGCATTCGGATTTTGAACATTGAAGGGAGTCATCCATGACCGGCCGGCGGAAGGTGGTGCCGTGGTTCATCGTATTCGTGGCGATGGTGTGTTCCTGGCCGCTGCAGGCCGCGGACCGGCCGCTGAATATCCATGGTTTCGTCAGTCAGGGCTATCTGTCTTCCACGGATAACAATTATTACGGTGACAGTACCCAAGGGAGTTTTGACCTGACGGAGTTGGGTGTGAATGTCTTTCACGCGCCCATGCCGTCCCTGTCCCTGGCGGCCCAGGTGGTCAGCCGCCGGGCCGGGGCATTGTATGACGGCGATCCCCGGGTCGACTATGCCTTTCTGGATTATCGCCTTCTCTCCTCGCTGGATGGCTACGGCGGGTTTCGTCTGGGACGGGTCAAGATTCCCATCGGCTTCCATAACGAGACCCGGGACGTGGCCGCCACCCGTCCGGGCATCCTGTTGCCCCAGTCCATCTATGTGGAAGGCCTGGGTATCCGCGACTTCTACATCGGTGTGGATGGCTTGGCCGCTTACGGGGAATGGTTCCTGGCCCGATCCACCCTGCAGCTGGACGTGGGCCTTGCCGTACCGACCACCCTGCAGGACGAGACTCAGGCGGCCTTTCTGCGCACCGTGTCGGCGCCGGGAGATCTGCGGCTGACCTCGGGGCAGAATCTTCGGCTGCTCTATGAGCAGGATGGCGGCCGGCTCAGGCTGGCAGCCACCTATTCTCGGGTGCGCACCGAGTACCGGCCTGCCGCCCAGGACTTCCTGCTGCGCGGGCTTGCGCCGGTGGATGCCCTGGTGCTGAGTGCAGAATGGAACTGGGAAGATTTCAGCCTCATGGCTGAGGCGGTGCATCGCCGTATCCGCCGCAGTGGCTTTATCCCGTCGGTGCCCGATGCCGGCCGCTACGAGCAGGGTTATTACATCCAGGGGACCTATCGCCTGGGCAACGGCTGGGAGGCCTTTTTGCGCTATGACACCCACTGGAACGACCGCACGGATCGTGCAGGTCATCGCCAATCCATGGAGTCGTTGGCGCCGGAGTCCCTGGCCCCACAGGCGCCCCATCGCTTCTATCAGCATCAGTGGACCCTGGGGACGGGCTGGCGGATCACGCCGCAGTGGTTGCTGCGGGCCGAATGGCACCATGTCCATGGTACGGCGCTGACGCCGCTTGCCGATAATCCGGTGTTCGACGAGGCCGGGGGCAAGGCGCGCTGGGATCTGTTTGCCCTGCAGGCGTCTTTCACCTTCTGAGTATGAATCTCCTGGCCGACAGAAGGAATGGTGGGGTCTTGAGTCTGAAGTGGAAGCTGCTTCTGGTGATGGGTGTGCTGCTCGCGGGGCTGTTCACCGGGTTTGCATGGCTGAATCACCAGAGTCTGCAAGGCCAGTATGAAGAATTGCGGTCGATGGAACAGCAGCGTTCCCGCATGCAGCTGCAGGGACTGCTGCAGCAATCCCAGGCAGACCTGCTGGGTCTGGCGCATCTCGTTCCTTCCCTGTCCGGGCTGCGGCAGGCCCTCAAACAGGGGGATGCCGGGGAGCTTGGACGGTTGTTTGCACCTCAGTGGGCCAGTCTGCAGGTGGATACGGATCTGGTCAGGGCGGGTTTTCTCGATATCCATGGCCGATTCCTGGTGGAGGTGCAAATTCTGGAAGCCCGTTACGAATGGCCGCCACGTCTTTGGTCTGCGCTGGATCAGGCGTTGTTGACGGAAACGCCCAGCACCTTTACCGACTGCAACTCACTCTGTCTGAGCTATGCCGTAGCACCGGTCCTGGCCAATGGCCAGACGGTGGGGGCCGTAGTGCTGGCCCGCCCCATGTCTCACCTGGTGGTGTCCTTTAACGAACTGTCTGCCCTGGACGTGGCCGTGTTCAGGCTGGCTCTTGAAGGGCGGGAGGGGGACGATGGGCAGCAGCAGGTGATAGGGATCACCAGCCGTGATCGGCTGGAGCCGCTGCTGGACTCGGGTGTACTGGAGACGTTAACCCCCGAGCAGGTGACGCTGTTTCAGCTCGAGGGGCGTTGGCAGTTGGAGCTGAGTCCTTTTCTTCTCCTCGACGACGAGTCGGGCTACCAGATTCTTGCCGTGGTGATCAGCGATGTGACGCTGGCCCGGCGACAGATTGCCGTCGCTCAGCGCCGGAATGTGTTCATGGGTGTGGTTGGCCTGGTGCTCTTTGCCATGGTTGTTGTGGCAATGACGCGAACACCGCTTATTCGCTTGCGCCGTGTGGCGCGTCTGTTGCCGTTGCTGGCCGAACGGCGTTTTGATTCCGTCCGGAACGAGCTGGCGAGTCCCGTACGTCCGTTTTTCCCGGACGAGCTGAGCCTGCTGGAGCACACCACGCTCAAGCTGGCGAATCGGCTGGAGCGGTTGGAGGCCGATGTTCGCCGACAAAGAGACTCCCTGGATCTGAAGGTGCAGGAGCTGTCCATTGAGCGGGAACGCTACGCCCTGGCGGCCGCCGGTACCAAGGATGGGATTTGGGACTGGAATCTGGAAACCAATGAAATCTTCTATTCCCCCCGTTGGCAGACCATGCTGGGCTGTGAGTCGGGCGAGATGACTTCCCAACCCGACGAGTGGTTTGGGCGCCTGCACCCGGATGACCGACAAAGATTGCAGCAGGAACTGGATGCTCACCTGGAAGGCCATAGCCCCTGGCTGGAAACGGAGCATCGCATGCGTCATGCGACGAATGGCTACCGCTGGATGCATTTCAGGGGGGTCGCTGTGCGCAACGCCTCCGGCAGGACCCACCGTATTGCCGGTTCCATGAGCGATGTGACCGAGCGCCGTCGGATTGAGGAACAGCTGCGTCATGACGCACTGCATGATCATCTGACCCAGCTGCCTAACCGCCCCCTGTTCGTAGATCGCCTGGAACACGCCATCTCCCGTTTCAGGCGTTCCGGCAGTGGCTATGCCGTACTATTTCTGGATCTGGATAATTTCAAGACGGTCAATGACAGCCTGGGGCATATCGTCGGTGACCAGATGCTGATCCAGACGGGGCAGCGGTTGCAGATGTGCCTGCGTCCGGGAGACTCGGTGGCGCGCTTTGGTGGTGACGAGTTCGTGCTGTTGTTGGAGGATATCACCTCCGAGGATGAGGTCCATCAGGTGGTTGCGCGTCTGCAGTCAGCCATGCAGACACCGGTCAGCGTCGGTGATCAGGAAATCTTCGTCAGTTTCAGCGTAGGCATTGCCCTGGGAAGCCCCGAGGACCGGAGCGCGGATGATGTGCTGCGAAATGCGGATACGGCCATGTATCAGGCCAAGATCCATAATCCCGGGAACAGCATGTTTTTCAGTGGCAGCATGCGGGCCAGTGCAGTCCGGAGGCTGACCCTGGAGACCGCCATGCGGCGGGCTTTGGAGCGGCATGAATTTGTCTTGCATTACCAGCCGCTGGTCTCCATGGGAGATGGGCGTTTGCTGGGTTTCGAGGCCCTGCTGCGATGGCCGAGGCTGGGGGGTAGACCGGTTTCGCCGGTCGACTTCATCCCGCTGGCGGAGCAGACCGGCCTCATCATTCCCATTGGTCGGTGGGTTGTGGAGCAGGCGATTGAGCAGGCTGCGCGATGGCAGCGCCTGGGTCTCTCTCCCGGTGAAGCCGTCTTGCCCATCAATATCAACGTTTCCGGCAGGCAGTTCCGCGACCCTGAACTCGTGCCCGTCATTCAGCAGGCATTGAAACACCATGGATTGTCCGGACGATGTCTGAAAGTGGAACTCACCGAGAGTGCCGTGATGGAGAGCGGGACACAGGCCCTGGCGCTCATGGAAGCCCTGAAAGATGCCGGGATTGATTTGTGCATGGATGATTTTGGGACCGGCTATTCTTCCTTGAGTCAGTTGCGGGATCTTCCCTTCGATGTGGTCAAGATCGACAAATCCTTTGTGCACCGTTTGAGCAGCGATCCCAGACACGTGGGCATTGTCAGGGCGGTGACCGCGATAGCGAGGGAGTTGGACAAATCCGTGGTGGCCGAGGGTGTGGAAACCCCGGAGCAGGTAGGCCTCCTGCTGGACTTGGGTTGTACCACCGGCCAGGGCTACCTGTTTTCTCCGGCGGTGGAAGCGGAGCGGGCCGAGATCTGGCTCAGGCATGCGGGGGGCTGTTTTGCGGCTGTCTTGGGGCGATGAGTCTCATGAGCGTGGCGTCCCGATGCCGGTTTTGGGATGATGCCCGGGTAGGTGTTGCCGGAGAGAACGGTTTGAATACAGAAGATCTGGAACCGCTGCGCAGCCATCTGGCTGAACTCAAGGAAGAGCATCGTGCCCTGGACGATGCGATCCACCGTCTGGCGGAGGGACCGTTCGTGGATCAGATCCGCCTGACCCGGCTGAAGAAACGCAAGCTCCAGCTCCGGGACGTGATTGCAAGGCTGGAGAGTCGCCTCATACCGGACCTGAATGCCTGAAAATCCAGGTTGGTGGCGGGGGGGCACACCGCCAACCTGGATGCCGCCTCAGGGTATTACCCCCAGATATCCGACGTGATGCTGTCGTACCAGCCCTGGGCGTAGCGGGCCTCCTGGCGCCGGAAGTTGGGACCCGCATCCGCGGGACTCACGCCGCCGGAACCGGGGACACCGGTGATGGTGCCATCCGTGAACCGGTAGACGGCGGCAATGCTGATGCCGTACTCCGGTCCCACCAGGCTGTAACAGGTATTCACCGTGGACAGGGCCAGCATGTCCTGATTCGCCATGGCACGGACAATGGCGGCAGCGGCGGTCTTCCCCTGGGTGTTGGCGGAATGGCCGGACTTGGGCATCTGGCCCGCGATACAGGCGTCGCCGATCACGAAGATGTCCGGATCCATTTCCGACTGGAAATTGAGCTGGTTGACCGGACACCAGCCGGTTTCTGCGGTCAGGCCGGCCTCCCTGGCGATACTGCCTGCCATCTGGGGTGGGATGAAGTTCAGCACGTCCGCCCGGAAGCGGGTGAGGCCCCCGTCCGAATAAGCGGTCCGGGTGGCCGCATCAATCCGTTCCACCTGCCCTCCCTGGGAACTGGGCACCCATTCGATCATGTCGCCGTAAAGCTGTTTCCAGCCGTCCATGAACAGACCTTGCTTGGAGAAGGACTCCTTGTTATCCAGGATGATGATCTTGGAGCGCGGCTTGTGCTGCTTGAAATAGTGGGCCACCATGCCGGCCCGCTCATAGGGGCCGGGCGGGCAACGAAAGGGGTTTCCCGGGGCCACCATGACGAAGACGCCCCCGTCCGGCATGGCCTCCAGCTGGCGGCGCAGGGTTACGGTCTGGGGGCCGGCCTTCCAGGCGTGGGGGATTTCTTCCGCCACGGCCGCACTGTAGCCTTCCACCGCCTCGTAGCGGAAGTCGATGCCCGGTGAGACCACCAGTTTCTGATAGCCCAGTCGCTCTCCACCGGCCATATGAACGGTGTGGGTGTCCCGGTCGATGGCCGTTACGGTGTCATGGATAACCTCGACGCCATGCCTGTCGCGAAGCGCCCCGTAGGTCTGTTCCAGGTTTTCCATGCGGGTCAGCCCGCCCAGATACCAGTTGGAGCCATAGCAGGTGTGATGGCGTGCGTTCGGCTCGATCAGCACCACCCTCAGGCCGGGTTCGAATCGCTTCAGATACTTGGCGGCCGTGGCGCCCCCCGAGCCGCCGCCGATCACCACCACTTGAGCCTTGCCCTTGCGGCCGTCCGGCAGGGTGCCGCAGGCCGCCAGGGCCGTGGCGGCCCCGCCGGCGCCGAGGGCACGGAGGAAATTTCTGCGTGACATCTGTTCCATGGTCGCTGTGCCTCTCCTAGCGCAGGGTGCTGAGATATTCGGCGATGAGCTTGATTTCCTCATCCGTATACCCGGTGGCATGGCGGTCCATGACGGTAGCGGGTCGGGTACCGTCCCGGAATGCCTTCATCTGCGCGATCATGATCTCCGGCGGGTAGCCGTAGATGCTGGGGATGGCGCCGGCACTGCGGCCGTCGGTGCCGTGACAGGCATAGCACGTGGTCGCCATGAGGGCGCCGCGCGAGACCTCGGCGGTCGCGGTGTGAGTGAAGCCCAGTCCGGCCAGGGCGAGCAACAGGGCACGGCTTGAATGGCGTAAAAGGGTATGTTTCATGGAATTCAGTATCCTCCTTTTGTAGTTTTGGTCGTCCCCTGGACCCATCTTGCCTCTTAATGATATCAAGCTATATGCTTTGTCTTTTTAGATATTTAAAGGTTGATGTATGTCAACCACTCCGAGGGTTGTTCTTCCTGCCTTGGGCAATTTCAGGGGCAATATATAATTGTGCTGGTAAATATCGCTAATAAACAATAATCCGGATATAAGAACCTATGGGCATGAGTTTTCCAACGACGGCAGACGCAAGAGACGTCCTTCCATGAGTAGTGATCAGCGCAGACACCCGCGGGTGCCCATGGAAATCACGGTGGAACTTCACTGTGAGGACGAGGCTCCCAGGCGCGTGCAGACCATCGACCTCAGCGGCGGCGGGGTCATGCTGCTGATCCCGGAGGGCACGATCCCCGACGAGGGGACTGAAGTGAAGGTAAGGGTCTGCGGACAGCTGGGAGACGGCGAAGCACCGCCACTGGTCAATGCCAGGGTGGTCAGGCGCCTGCCGGAGGGTGTGGCGGTGGAGTTTCTTCCCTGAGTTCAGGTTCAGGGCGTGCGCCGCGGCAGCATCAATAGACCCGTGGCGCGCCGGGTGGGCGGGCGGCAAAGCGCTTGTAGCTCCAGACGTACTGCTCGGGGCATAGCCGGATCAGCGTTTCCACGGCTTCGTTGACGGCGCAGGCCGCGACCTGCGGATCTTTCGCATACACCGTTTCCGGCACCGGGATGCACCGGTAGCGATATCCTTTTCCCGCAGGCAGGCGCTGCGCAAAGGCGAATACGATCGGCACTTGCCGTGGTCCGGCCAGCCGGTTGAGCAGGGTCATGGTGAGGGCCGGATGTCCGAAGAAAGGGGCAAAGATGCCTCGGGCACCCTTGGGCGTCTGGTCCGGCAGCATGCCGATGAGTCCGCCGTGGGAGACGGCCCGCTGGATTTCCTTGATGCCGGCCAGGGTCGTTGGCACCAGACGGGCGCCGGTGGCCGCCCGAGCTTCCCTCAGCGGCCGATTCAGGGCGGCCAGTCGGGGCGGGCGGAACAGGCTGGTCATGGTGCCGAAGCCAGCCGCGTGCAGTCCCGCGAATTCCCAGCTTCCCAGGTGAGGTGAAACCAGAAAGGCACCCCGGCCTTGTGTCAGTGCGGACTGAAGATGTTCCTCGCCTTCCACGCCTGCCAGCAGGGCCTGTACTCGCGCACTGCCGGCGTGCCAGAGCCAGGGCGCTTCCGTCAGTGCCTTGCCGGTCTCCATCAGGCTCTGCCGGGCAATTTTTTGATGCCAGCGGGCATCCCGCTCCGGAAAGCAGGTGGCCAGGTTGAGCAAAGAGATGCGCCGCGGCTCGGTTCGCAGCACCCAGGCCAGCCAGCCCAGAAGGGCGCCCAGGGCGTGGTTCGCCCGCAAGGGCATCCGGGCCAGCAGGCTGAACAGGAGACGAATCAGGGGTTCCATGGCGACTGCTCCATCCGGGGGGTGGCCGGGAGATCGTCGGCGATGTCGGGGACATCATCCAGTCCTACCGACATGAGTGGTGTCAGGGTGCGGGTCAGGCTCTTGAACAGCCCCGGATTGTCCTGTTCCTCCCGGGCCAGCAGGGCCTTCATGTGGGGCCGCTGGGTGGGTTTGCCGAAGCGGGTGGGGCAGTTTTCTTCCATGATCGGCAGTCCGGCCCTGTGCGCGAAGTCGCGAATCCGCCGTTCGCGGGCGTAGACCAGGGGGCGGATCACGCGCAAGTCTCCGGCCTCGATGAGATAATGGGCCTTCATGGTCTTGAGGCGCCCACCATGGAAGGCGCTCATGAGAAAGCTCTCTGCCAAGTCATCCAGGTGCTGTCCCAGGGCGATGACGTTGTAGCCCTGTTCCCGTGCCGTGCGGTAAATGAGTCCCCGGCGCATGCGGGAGCAGAAAGAGCAGTACGAATGGTTGTCCAGATGCTTCTCGGCACGGGCCAGGATGGGTTCACTCACGTAGGCGTAGGGTATGCCCAGTGACTGGAGATAGGGGATCAGGGCGCGTTTGTCGGTCAGGCCGGTCTGGGGGTCGATGGTCACGGCGCCGACCTCGAAACGAACCGGTGCCCGTTGCCGGAAATATAGCAGCAGATGCAGCAGGGTCAGAGAGTCCTTGCCGCCGGATAGGCCAAGGAGGATGCGATCACCGTCGCGTATCATGCGAAAATCGCCGATGGCACGACCGGCGTCCCGAATCAGGGAGCGAGGAGGAATCAGGCTGGACATGGCCGCCGAAGATACTCACTGGGCGGAAGTGATGGCAAGTCTTTCTTCGGGGTAAAAAAACCCCCACCATCCTTGGTGGGAGCGAGACCATCCCTGGTCAGGTGATTGATCCTGCGTTCCGTGCCTGCCTAGTGGATTCATTCCACGCCTGGTCCGAAGTCGTCCTGTACCCCATCACTCCAGGATCCCTGGGAGGCGCTTCGTGCACCATGGGTATATGATTTCATAGTCGAGGGGGCGGTGAACACTGCCCCAAACCTGCGAAAAACAGGCTTTTGGGGCAAAAGTCTGTAAGGATTTTCTTACACGCGTGCCTTGCCCCCCACCACTGAGCCCGGAAAAGGTTTTCGTCCATGTCTGCCGCCCCCCTGTTTCCCGATATTCGTCCCTATCGCTCACATCATCTGGATGTAGATCCTCCGCATCGTCTCTATCTGGAGGAGTGCGGCATTGCCGGGGGGCTGCCGGTGGTGTTTCTCCATGGCGGCCCCGGTTCCGGGTGCGAATCCTGGCATCGACGTTTTTTCGATCCCAACCGCTATCGCATCGTCCTGTTCGATCAGCGAGGGTGCGGCCGTTCCGTGCCCCATGCCGGCTTGGAAGGCAACACCACCTGGGATCTGGTGGCGGACATGGAGCGTATCCGCGAGTATCTGGGAATCGATCGCTGGGTCCTGTTCGGCGGTTCCTGGGGCTCCACCCTGGCCCTGGCCTACGCCCAGACCCACCCTGAGCGGGTGCTGGGAATGGTGCTGCGGGGGATCTTCCTGTGTCGTGACGAGGATATCCAGTGGTTCTATCAGGAGGGCGCCGGACGCCTTTTCCCCGATTACTGGGCCGATTATCTGGCGCCGATTCCCGAAACGGAGCGGGGGGATATGGTCGCCGCCTATTACCGGCGCCTGACCGGGGCCGACGAGGTGGCCCGTATGGCGGCGGCCAAGGCCTGGTCGGAATGGGAGGGGCGTACAGCGACCCTGATGACCAACCCGGCCGTGGTAGGGCATTTCCAGAATCCCTTCACCGCCCTGAGCCTGGCCCGTATCGAGTGCCACTATTTCCGGCACCAGGCCTTCATGGTGCCGGGGCAGTTGCTGCGTGACGCCCACCGTCTGAAGGACATTCCGGGTTACATCATCCATGGGCGTTATGACGTGGTCTGTCCCGTGGATCAGGCCTGGACGCTGCACCGGGCCTGGCCGCAGGCAGAACTCACCATCGTGCCGGATGCGGGGCATTCCGCCGGTGAGCCGGGGATTGCCCGCGCCCTGGTGGCGGCCACCCAGGCGCTGGCGGATCGCCTGGCATGATCGCGCTGTTGCAGCGGGTGAGTCAGGCGCGGGTGGTAGTGAGTGGTGAGACCGTCGGTGAGATCGGCCCCGGCATCCTGGCATTGGTGGGTGTGACGCGGGAGGACGGCGCCGTTCAGGTGGCACGTCTGCTGGAACGGATGCTGGGATATCGTCTGTTCGAGGATGGGCAGGGCCGCATGAACCTGAGTCTGCGGGACACCGGGGGTGGCCTGCTGCTGGTGCCTCAGTTCACCCTGGCGGCGGATACCCGCAAGGGCCTGCGGGCCAGCTTCACCCCGGCGGCCGACCCCGCCGTGGGGGGGGTCTTGTTTGCTCAGCTGGCCGCCCGGGCGCAGGAGGCCTGGCCCCGCGTGGCGACCGGGCGCTTCGGGGCCGACATGGCGGTGTCCCTGACCAATGACGGCCCGGTGACCTTCTGGATTGAGGCCCGATAGCTCGTCCCGATCCTGCGCCCCCTACATCGGGGGTGATTTGCCGTTGCCGTTGTGGTGATTACGCAGATCTTCCACCGGCTGGGTGCCTGCCACGGTATACAGTCCGTCCAGGTCGTAGATGGTGATCAGCTTGCGTCGCACCAGGATCAGCCCGGCGGCCTGGAATCGGGTGAACAAGCGGCTCACCGTCTCCACCGCCAGACCCAGATAATTGGCGATGTCATTTCTCGACATGGTGAGGTTGAATTCCGTGCGCGAGAACCCACGTATGCCCAGGCGGTTGGAGAGACTGAGAAGGAAGGCGGCAAGCCGGGCATCGGAAGCCTTCTTGCCCAGCAGCATCATGAAATGCTCGTCGGTCTGGATTTCCCGACTCATGATGCGAAAAAGTTGGTGTTGCAGACCCGGGATGCGAACTGAAAGCTCTTCCAGACGGTCAAAGGGGATCTCGCAGATGCTGGTGGTTTCCAGAGCGCGGGCGGCGCAGGGATGGACACCGTCACTGATGGCATCCAGGCCCAGCAGTTCGCCCGGCAGGTGGAAGCCGGTGATTTGTTCCTGGCCATCGTCGGTGAGGGTGTAAGTTTTTACCGTGCCGGAACGTACCGCGTAAATGGATGTCATACGGTCACCTGGTCGGTACAGGTGATCCTTTCGCTGCAGGGGACGTTTTCGGTTGATGATCCGTTCGAGCATTTGCAGCTCTTCGTCGCCGACCCCCAGGGGTAGGCACAGATCGTGGAGACTGCAACTTTTGCAGGCTTGCTTGAGACTGCCTAGATCAAGGATCTTGGGGGCGGACATGCGGGTTCAACCACTCCTGCAGCCTTTCGGCCGCCAGCTTATTGCCGAGGTTCGGTTCGGTACGCACTGATTCGGCACCTTAACCAAAGCCGGGCCGGGAGACAAGCCGGCAGGGCTCACCGTGGGCGTAATGCTGTGGTACGATGGCCCCCTGAATCCCCACCGGTGCTTCAGCGCCCATGACCTCCCGCACAGCCCAGATCAAGCGCGATACCCTGGAAACCCGGATACAGGTGACTCTCAACCTGGACGGGCAGGGCCGCGGCGAATTCGCCACCGGCGTCCCTTTCTTGGACCACATGCTGGATCAGGTGGCCCGCCACGGCTGTATCGACCTGTCCATTCAGGCGGATGGTGATCGCCATATCGATGATCATCACACGGTGGAGGACATCGGTATCGCCCTGGGGCAGGCCGTGGCCCAGGCCGTGGGGGACAAGCAGGGGATCCGCCGCTATGGCCATGCCTATGTACCCCTGGACGAGGCCCTGTCACGGGTGGTCGTCGACTTTTCCGGACGGCCGGGCCTGCAGTATCACGTGGCCTACCCCAGGGACCGCATCGGGCAGTTCGAGGTGGAACTGTTCGAGGAGTTCTTCCAGGGTTTCGTGAACCACGCCCGCGTCACCCTGCATCTGGACAACCTGCGGGGCAAGAACGCCCACCATATTGCCGAAACCCTGTTTAAGGCCTTCGGTCGTGCCCTGCGCATGGCGCTGGAGTCGGACCCCCGCATGCAGGGCGTGATGCCCTCCACCAAGGGTGTGCTTTGAACGATCCTGTTTCCCGGCCTGAATAAAGAATCCCTTATGAATACTGTTGCGGTGGTGGATTACGGCATGGGCAACCTGCGTTCCGTGGTCAAGGCCCTGGAGCATGCAGCGCCTGCCGGCACCCGGGTGCTGCTTACGGATCACCCCGCGGATATCCTGGAAGCGGATCGGGTGGTTTTCCCCGGCCAGGGGGCGGCCCGCGACTGCATGCAGGCCCTTGATCAGCGAGGTCTGTCCGGGGTGCTGCGTGAGACGGCGCTGACCCGGCCGTTTCTGGGTATCTGTATGGGCATGCAGGTACTCATGGACCACAGCGAGGAAAACGGGGGTACCGAGTGTCTGGGGATCGTCCCGGGGCGGGTGCGCTGGTTTGGTGTCGATCTGACTGATGCTGGGGGCGAGCGCCTGAAGATTCCCCACATGGGCTGGAACCAGGTCCATCAGGTCCATGCCCATCCGCTGTGGGCCGGCATCGAACAGGATAGTCGTTTCTATTTCGTACACAGCTATTATGTGGAGCCGGCCGCCCTCCAAGTGGTGGCGGGTACCACGGACTACGGGATGCCGTTCACCGCGGCCATCGCCAAGGACTACATCTTCGCCATTCAGTGCCATCCTGAAAAGAGCGCCGCCACGGGTCTGACCCTGCTGCGCAATTTCATGCACTGGACCGGCGGTGTCTGAAATCAGTTAATCAGGGGAATAGATCATGCTGGTGATCCCGGCCATCGACCTCAAGGACGGTAAATGTGTGCGGCTGCGCCAGGGGCGCATGGATGACTCGACGATATTTTCCGAAAGCCCGGTGGAGATGGCTGCGCGCTGGGTGGACGAGGGCGCACGGCGTCTGCATCTGGTGGATCTGGACGGCGCCATCGCCGGCCGCCCCCGTAACGCCGATATCATCGGTGAGATCGTCTCGCGCTTCCCCGATCTGCCGGTGCAGGTGGGTGGCGGGATTCGGGATGACGATACGGTGCAGGCCTATCTGGATGCCGGCGTGCAATGGGTGATCATCGGCACCAAGGCCGTCAGCGCTCCCCATTTCGTCAATGACCTGTGTCTGGAGTTCCCCGGTCGCATCATTGTCGGGCTGGATGCCAAGAACGGCAAGGTGGCCATCGACGGCTGGTCCAAACTGTCCCATCACGATGTGGAAGACATGGCCAAGCACTTCGAGCAGGATGGTGTGGCCGGCATCATCTTCACGGACATCTCACGTGACGGCATGATGCAGGGGGTGAACGTGGACTCCACCGTGAGCCTGGCCCGTTCGGTGAACATCCCGGTATTCGCCTCCGGCGGTGTGACCAGCATCGAGGACATCCGCCGCCTGTGCGCAGTGGAGGACGAGGGGGTCACCGGTGTCATCGTCGGGCGTGCCCTCTATGAAGGTACCCTCAGTCTTGCCGAGGCCCAGGCCCTGGCGGACCAGAACGCCGCCTGAGCCCAGGGTCGATCATGCTTGCCAAGAGAATCATCCCCTGCCTGGACGTGGACCGTGGACGCGTGGTCAAGGGCGTCAACTTCGTCGATATCCGGGATGCCGGTGATCCGGTGGAGATCGCCCGGCGCTATGATGCCGAAGGGGCGGATGAACTCACCTTCCTGGATATCACCGCCAGTTCCGATGAGCGAGAGACCATCGTGCATGTGGTGGAGCAGGTGGCCGAACAGGTATTCATCCCCCTGACGGTGGGAGGGGGCATTCGCCGGATCGAGGACATTCGGCGCCTGCTCAATGCGGGTGCGGACAAGGTGTCCATCAATACCGCCGCGGTCTTCAACCCGGATTTCGTGCGCGAGGCGGCGGACCGGGTAGGTTCCCAGTGCATCGTCGTGGCCATCGACGCCAAGCAGGTGTCCGCGCCGGGGGAGTCCCTGCGTTGGGAGATCTTCACCCACGGCGGTCGCAAGCCCACCGGGCTGGATGCCATCGACTGGGCCCGGCGCATGGTGGACAACGGAGCGGGCGAGATCCTGCTCACCAGCATGGACCGGGACGGCACCCGCCAGGGCTTTGACCTGCCACTCACCCGAGCCATCGCCGATGCGGTGACGGTACCGGTGATCGCCTCCGGCGGCGTAGGGCATCTTCAGCATCTGGTGGAGGGGGTCACCGAGGGGCACGCGGACGCGGTGCTTGCCGCCAGCATCTTCCATTTCGGTGAGCACACCGTGGGCGAGGCCAAGCAATACATGGCCGAACGGGGTGTCGAGATTCGCCTGTAGGGGTGACCTGAAGAGGTCATTTTCGTCTCGGGGCATGTCATCGGCGCCTCTGGGCATGTCATTCCCGCGAAAGCGGGAATCCAGCGGCGGATTGAACATCCTGGACTCCCGCCTTCGCGGGAGTGACGGCAAAAGGGCCTTCGTGGGAGGGCGGCAAAAGGGCCTTCGGGGTAGAACTTCCTTGGGGGCATGTTCCCCGGTTGCTGGTAAATTCCCCCGCCAACGGTTTAAAGTACATGCCCGATACCTATATCCTGATACCCGGCGCATGACCCAGAACAGTCCCCTGGACACGATTCGATGGAATACCGACGGCCTTGTCCCCGTCATCGCCCAGGACCATGCGGACGGCTGCGTGCTGATGGTTGCCTGGATGGACCGGGAGGCCTTGGCCCGCACCCTGGAGACCGGCGAGGCGGTGTACTGGTCCCGTTCCCGGGGCCGGTTGTGGCACAAGGGTGAAAGCTCCGGGCACGTTCAGGTCGTGCATGATGTGCGGCTGGATTGCGACCGCGACGTGATCCTTCTGAAGGTGGAGCAGAAGGGCGGTATCGCCTGCCATACCGGGCGCCGTCACTGCTTCTATCATCAGTATCGGGATGGTGACTGGGTGGAAAGCGAGCCGGTCCTCAAGGATCCGGCGACCATCTACGGCGAGGCTCCTTCCCATGGCTGACGATCGTATCCTGGAACAACTGGCCCAGATACTGGAGTCCCGCAAGGGCGCGGATGCCTCCAGTTCCTATGTGGCGAGTCTGTACGCCAAGGGGCTGGACGGCATCCTCAAGAAAGTGGGCGAGGAAGCCACCGAGACCGTGGTGGCCGCCAAGAACGGCGACCCTGAGCAACTGATCTATGAGACCGCCGATCTGTGGTTCCACACCTTGGTGATGCTGGCGCAGCAGGGGCTGGGTCCGGGCCAGGTGCTGGCGGAACTGGAGCGGCGTTTCGGTCTGTCGGGGCTGGAGGAGAAGGCGGCACGTAGTGCCCGCTAGCACGACGGCCACGGCACTGATCACAGCGGACACATTACTGACACATCTGGAGGCATCTCATGGGTTTTGGCGGCATCAGTATCTGGCAATTGCTCATCATCCTGGTCATCGTGGTCTTGCTGTTCGGGACCAAGAAGTTGCGCAACATGGGCGGTGATCTGGGCAGCGCCATCAAGAACTTCCGGCAGTCGGTCCGCGACGGCGAGACCGAGGCCGACGGTAAGGGCAACGAAGACACGGAACGCAAGCCCCTGGAAGACAAGCCCGGCCGCGTATTCGAGGCCGAGGCGACCACCGAGAACAAGACCCGGGAAGGCGAGCGCCACTCCTGATCTCCGGAGGGTCTTCATGCCGGGCGGCGGCCGTCAGGCCCCGCCCGCTCAATCCTCATAACCGCGGCGGTTGATACGGACGCATGTTCGATTTCGGATTCTGGGAACTCATCGTCATCGGCTTGGTGGCACTTCTGGTCGTGGGGCCGGAACGGCTGCCCAAGCTGGCCCGTGAAATCGGTCGCTGGGTGGGTAAAATCCGCCGTTTCGTCAGCAGCGTGCGCTCCGATATCGAGCAGGAGCTGCGGACCGAAGAACTCAAGAAGATGCTTGAGGATCAGGAGCGGGAGATCGGTCGCCTCAAGACCATGATGCAGGATACGGAACAGGACCTGCGTCAGTCGGTGGACAAGACCCGGGAGCGGGTCAGTTCCGTGGAGGCAGAGGTCAAGGAAGGTGCCGCCGCCCAGGCGGCGTCGGCCCCTTCCGCACCGACGCCTCCCGAGTCCGATCAGACCCGGAAATCGAATCATGAATCATAAGCCCGAGTCCCCCCAGGCCGGAGACGAGGCCGAGGGGACCTTGCTGTCCCACCTGGTCGAACTTCGCACCCGGTTGCTGCGCAGTGTGCTGGCGATCCTGCTGGTCTTCCTCGTGCTGTTCCCCTTCGCCAATCCCATCTATACCTTCCTGGCCGGGCCGCTGATGGTACACCTGCCGGAAGGCAGCAGCATGATCGCCATCGAAGTGGCGGCACCGTTCCTGATCCCCTTCAAGCTGGTGCTGATGCTGGCGATCGTGATCTCCGTGCCTTTCCTGCTGTATCAGGCCTGGGCCTTCATCGCGCCGGGGCTGTATCGGCACGAGAAGCACCTGGCCGTGCCCATGCTCGTCTCCAGCACTATCCTCTTCTACCTGGGCATGGCCTTTGCCTACTTTGTGGTCTTTCCACTGATCTTTGCCTTTTTCACCTCGTCGGCCCCGGAAGGGGTCTCGGTGATGACGGATATTTCCCGCTATCTGGATTTTGTCATCCTGCTGTTCCTGGCCTTCGGTATCGCTTTTGAAGTACCCATCGCCACCATCCTGCTGGTGGCCATGGGGCTGACCACCCCCCAGCAGCTGGCGGCCAAGCGGCCGTATATCATTGTCGGCGTGTTTGTGGTCGGCATGATCCTGACCCCGCCCGATATCATCTCCCAGACCCTGCTGGCGTTGCCCATGTGGTTGCTGTTCGAGATCGGGATCGTGCTGTCAAAGGTCCTGGTCAAGAAGAAGGCGGCCCGGGAGGCGGAGGAGGGGGAAGATCCGCCGCCTGCCAATGATCCGCCGAGCCGTCCCACCCCCACGGAGGCCGCTGATCTGTCGGCCCGTGCCGCCGCAGCCGCCGCCAAGGCCCGGGCCAAGGCCGCCACCGCCGTCGCCAGGGCCCGGCAGGGACGCAAACATGAAACCGATCAGCCCCTTTCGGCGTCGGAGATGGATGAGGCCCTGGATCAGGCCGAAGCGGAGGAGCGTCGGCTACGGGGCGCTTCGGACAACTCCAAGCCACAGGACAAGTGAATGACGCAGTCTTCCCACAATGCCCCTCGCCGTCCCACCCTGCTGATCATCATGGACGGTGTCGGAGTCAATCCGGGCAAGCTTAACAACGCCTATCACGATGCCGCCACGCCGCGGCTGGATCGGTACTTTGCTCACCATCCCCATACCCTGCTGGAGGCCTCGGGCCGGGCGGTGGGGTTGCCTGATGGGCAGATGGGTAATTCCGAGGTGGGGCACCTGATCCTGGGGTGCGGTGCTGTCATTCGGCAGGATCTGGTCCGTATCGACGATGCCGTCGAAGACGGCAGCTTCATGGACAACGCGGCCCTGACGGCGGCGGCGAAAACGGCCGCAGAGGCCGGTCGGCCCCTGCATCTGATCGGGCTGGTGTCCGATGGCGGTGTGCACAGCCATCTCCGTCACCTGCATGCCCTGATCGAGTTGTGCGGTCGCCATGGTGCCAAGCCGGCGATCCACATGATCACCGATGGTCGCGATACCGCGCCCAAGTCTTCTCCCGGTTATGTCCCCTCGCTGGAAAAGGCCCTGAAGTCCTGCGGCGGCCAGATCGCCACCGTGACGGGCCGGTATTACGCCATGGACCGGGACAAGCGCTGGGATCGCACACAGCTGGCCTTTGATGCCATGGTGAATGGCAAAGGGACCCGCGCCTCCAGCGCGGCCGCGGCCCTGTCCGCCGCCCATGAGGCGGGGGAGACCGACGAATTCATCAAGCCCCGGGTCATCGACAAGGGGGCGCTGATTCGCAGCGGTGATCCGGTGCTGTTCTTCAACTTCCGCAATGATCGCCCCCGCCAGCTCACGGAGGCCTTGAGCCAGTCGGACTTCATCCACTTTGATCGCGGCGACTTCACGCCGGTCACCGTGACCTGTCTGACCCTTTATGATGCCCGCTATGACCTCCCGGTGGCCTTCCTGCCGGAGCGGCCCAGGGTGACCCTGTCACGGGTGCTGAGCGATGCAGGCCTGAAGCAGTTTCACTGCGCCGAGACGGAGAAGTACGCCCACGTCACCTTCTTTTTCAACGGCGGCGTGGAGACACCCGCCGAGGGTGAGGATCATGTCATGATCCCTTCTCCCAGGGTGGCCACCTATGACCTAAAGCCGGAGATGAGTGCCCCCGAGGTGGCGGATGCCACCATCCAGGCCCTGGAAAGTGGTCAGTACGATTTTGTCCTGGTGAACTTCGCCAATGGGGACATGGTGGGTCATACCGCGGTCTACGAGGCGGTGGTGAGTGCGGTGGAGGCCCTCGATACGGCTGTGGGGCGAGTGCTGGACGTGGCCGTGGAGCGGGGGTATTCCGTGATCCTTACCGCCGACCACGGCAACTGCGAGGAACTGATCGATCCCTTCACCGGTGAGCCCCATACCCAGCACAGCATGTATCCGGTGCCCTGTCTGGTCATCGACGGCAGTGTCCGGCATCTGCTGACCGGTGCGGGGCTGAGTGCCATCGCGCCCACCGTACTGCAACTCATGGGGCTGGCACAGCCGCCGGAGATGACCGGGAGGTCGTTGCTGCTCGATACCTTGGTCAGGTAACGAGGGCGTTTTCCCGGCAATAGAAATACACCAGATTATCCGCGTTTTCCGTCAGTGGAGACCCCAGGCTCAGATAGCCGGACCCGGTGAGCGGGGCGTCGTCCTGGTGGATGAAGCGGACCTCGCCGGTCTTGTCCTGCAGGTAAGTGCCATTCAGGCTTTGATCCACGAGTACGAAGCCGCCGTTCCGGCATTCCACCCGGGCATGGCGGCGGGAGACGAATTCCTTGGGCACGACCAGGTCGCACTGTCGATTCCGCCCCATCAGGAAACCGTCGTCCGAGGGGTGCAGGTTGACCACCGCGTCCCGGTAATGCAGGAGCAGGCTGCCACCACTGCCCCCCGAGGATTTTTCACCGGGCCTTGAGGGCTTGGGCTGGGTGATGGGGCTTGGACTTGGGCTTGGTACGTACTCCTGATCCTCGGAGATCTCCCCGGCGCGTCGATCCACGAGGCGACGTCGATTGCTGATGACCCACTCCCCGAAGCTGTCCCGAAACGGATAGTTGGGGCGTCTTTCGTAGCGACGTCGCTCTCCCTTTCTTCTAAGATCCATGCCCGTGTGCTCCGCGACAAGATATTATCCGCTCCAGTATAAACCAATCGCCCATTGGCGAACCGAGGGTGCTGTCACGGACTTGGCATGGTGACAAGGTCCGTCCCCATGCTAGGATCGGCAACACTTGCCCTTATTTCTCATCGGGTTATCGCCATGTTGAGCGCATCCAGGATCATCTCCGCACGCGGTGCCCGTCCCGCTCCGGAGGACGTGGCTCGCTTGGGGCGCTGGCTGGTCCTGCCGCTGGTGGTGGTGTTGGCATGGAGTCTGGCACAGCTCACCTGGACCCTGTTGACCCCGCAGGAGATCGGGCCTCTTCCCGTGGCGCGGGACTTGCCTTCGGCGCCCCCGTCCGTGGCCCCCCTCTCCAATGAGGTTCCGCGCCTGACGGCAGTGGCCGATTTGCAGCTGTTCGGGCATGCGGAAACCGTGATTGAAGCCCCGGCGGTACCCACAGAGGCCCCGGAAACCCGTCTGCGCCTGACCCTGAAAGGGGTGGTGGCCTCCCCCGAGCCTGCCCTGGGCGTGGCACTGATCGCCGATGACCGCCAGAATGAACGCCATTACCGGGTGGGTGCCGAGCTGCCGGGGAGTGCCCGGCTGGAGCAGATCTTCGGCGATCGGGTCATCCTTTCCCGTGAAGGGCGTTTTGAGATGTTGCGTTTGCCTCGGGAGACCCTGGACAGCGCGGCGGTGGTGCCGGCCGTGCAATCCAGCCAGGCAGGCGGGACCGAGCCGGCACCGCCGCTGCGAGACGCGGGACTGGCGGCAAGCCTGGCGACGCGACGGGATACCTGGCTGCAGGAGCCCGGCCAGTTCATGGAAAGCATCCGGGTGCGGCCGGTGATGGAGCAGGGGGCGATGAAGGGTTTTGCGGTCTCCCCCCGGCGTGACCCGGCCCTGTTCCGTCAGGCGGGCCTGCGGCCCGGCGACGTGGTGACCGGGATCAACGGCACGCCGATCAGTGCCGTCACCGATCCTCAGGCCCTGATGGCCGAGCTGGCGCAGGCCACGGAAGTCAGGCTGGATCTTGAGCGTCAAGGCCGTGCCATGTCATTGACCCTGCCCATCGGGCAGTGATGGAGAACCGCATTTCATGAGTGGACGACGAGACCTGTCTGCAATCCGGCCCCGAGGATTCGCCCGCCATTGCCGGATGCGCCTGATCCCGCCCCTGCTGGCGCTCGCCTGTCTGCTGCCGGCCGGCCTGCAGGCGGAGGAGGACAGCGCCACCCTCAATTTCCGGGATGTGGACATCCAGGCCCTGATCAATTACGTCTCCGAGGAGACTCAGACCAATTTCATCGTCGATCCCCGCGTCCGCGGCCGGGTGACCGTGGTCTCGGGCCGTCCGGTCAGCCGCTCGGAACTGTACGAGATCTTCCTGTCGGTGCTGCGGGTCCATGGCTTTGCCGCCGTCCAGACCGATGGGGTGATCAAGCTGGTGCCCGATGCCATTGCCAAGCAGGCGGAAGTGCCCACTGCCTCCGAGCGTAGTCCGTTGCAGGGGGATGAGTACATCACCCGAGTGATCTCTGTGAACCATGTGGATGCCGCCCAGCTGGTACCCATCCTCCGGCCCCTGATCCCCCAGAGCGGTCATCTGGCCGCGTCCCCGGAATCCAATACCCTGGTCATCTCCGATACCGCCGCCAACGTCAATCGGTTGGTGGGCATCATCGGCCGGATCGATCAGGAAAGCCGGGAAGACATGGAGGTGATTCCGCTTCAGCATGCCGCCGCCGCGGAGGTGGCGCGGATCATCAGTACCATGGAGGGGGCCGAAGGCCGTCAACGCCCCGGCTCGCGCCTGCAGGTGATGGCGGACGAGCGCACCAACAGCATCCTGCTGAGCGGCGATCCCAAGCGTCGCATCCCCGTGCGGGCGGTGATTTCCCATCTGGATATTCCCATGGAGGGGGGCAATACCCGGGTCATTTATCTGCGCTATGCCAAGGCCGAGGATGTGGCCGAGGTCCTCCGGGGACTGGCCGCCTCCATGGAGGGGGGGGCTGCCGGTGCGGGTGGTACTGCGGGCGCCGGGCGGGGGGGCAGCATTCATGTGCAGGCCCATGAGAGTACCAATGCGGTGGTGATCAGCGCGCCGCCGGATGTGGTCAGGGACCTGCGCGCGGTGATCCAGCAACTGGACGTGCGTCGTGCCCAGGTACTGGTGGAGGCGATCATCGCCGAGGTGTCCACGGAGCGGGCGCGGGAGTTGGGCGTGCAATGGGGCATCGGCTCCGAGCGTGACGGGGTGGGGATCATCAATTTCGGCAGTTCCGGTTCGGGGCTTTACCAACTGGCGCGGGGCTTCTATTCCGGTGGCACGGATCTGCCCAGCGTGGGGGATGGCCTGACCGTGGGGGGCATCGGCCAGTCCGGCGGGACCTCCATCGCCGTCCTGCTCAGGGCCCTGGCCGGGGATTCCGCCAGCAACATCCTCTCCACCCCCAGCCTGCTGACCATGGACAACGAGGAGGCCGAGATCATCGTGGGCCAGAACGTGCCCTTCCGTTCGGGGCGGGCCATCGAACAATCCGGGCAGGCCTTCGATACCATCCAGCGCCAGGACGTGGGTGTGAAGCTTACGGTGCGTCCCCAGATCAACGAGGGTAACGCGGTGAAGTTGGAGATCGAGCAGGAAGTCTCTCAGGTGGCCCCCAGTATCAGCGGCCAGGACGCGGCGGATCTGATCACCAACAAGCGCAGCCTGCGGACCAGCGTGATGGTGGATGACGGTCAGATGGTGGTGCTGGGTGGCCTGATCGATGATGTGCTGGTACAGACCCGCAACAAGGTGCCGGGCCTGGGGGACATCCCCGGTCTTGGGCGGTTATTCCGCTACGACACGTCCACCAAGGAAAAGCGCAATCTGATGGTCTTCCTGCACCCGGTGATCATTCGTGAGCACAATGACCTGACCGGACAGACGGCGGCCAAGTACAACTACATCCGGGCCGAGCAACTGCGTTCCCGCGCCCAGGGGGTGTTGATGATGCCCGACGAGACGGTGCCGGTGCTGCCCGACTGGGAAGCCTTGCTGCACCTGCCGCCGCCCTTTGAAGCCACTGCGGCCGCCACGGTGCGGGGCCTGTCCATCCAGCCACCTCCGGGTCGTCAATGAACGCCCGCACGGCACCGGAGGCCATGGAGGGGCTGCCCGCCGCCCGCCCGGTGGAGGATGCCCCGGCACTGTCGCCGGTGCGGGGCGTGAGTTTCGGTTTTGCCCGCCGTCATGGGGTCGTGGTCATGGAAGACTCGGGCGCGGCCCTGCGGGTGGTGTGCCGGCAGGGCGTCAGTAGCCGGACCCTGACTGAACTACGTCGCCACCTGGGACGCCCCCTGACGCTGGAAACGGTGCCGGAAGCCCAGTTTGACGTATTGCTGCGCACCCGGTACGAGAGCAGCAGCAACGACGCCATGCAGCTCATGGAAGGCATGGGGGAAGAAGAAGACCTGGACAGCGTCGCCCGAAGTCTGGCCGAGCCGGAAGACCTGCTGGAGACCGAGGATGACGCCCCCATCATCCGCCTCCTCAATGCCCTGCTCACCGAGGCCATCAAGGAAAATGCCTCGGACATCCATATCGAGCCCTTCGAGAACCGTCTCACCGTGCGCTTCCGTGTGGACGGGGTGTTGCGGGAGGTTCTGGAGCCCCCGCGGGTCCTGGCCCCGCTGATCACCTCGCGCATCAAGGTCATGGCCCGTCTGGACATTGCGGAAAAGCGCCTGCCCCAGGATGGGCGCATCTCCTTGAAAGTGGCGGGTCGGGCGGTGGATGTGCGCGTTTCCACGTTGCCCTGCGGCCACGGTGAGCGGGTGGTGCTGCGCCTGCTGGACAAGCAGGCCGGGCGCCTGGACCTGCGTCATCTGGGCATGGATCCGGACACCCTGGCGGTGATGCGGCGTGTGATTGCACGCCCCCACGGCATCATCCTGGTGACCGGTCCCACCGGCTCGGGCAAGACCACCACCCTCTATGCGGCCCTCTCCCAGCTCAATGACCGCAAGCGCAACATCCTCACGGTGGAAGACCCCATCGAATACTATCTGGACGGCATCGGGCAGACGCAGATCAACAGCAAGGTGGATATGACCTTCGCGCGGGGGCTGCGGGCCATCCTGCGCCAGGACCCGGACGTGGTGATGGTGGGCGAGATCCGTGACGTGGATACGGTCAACATCGCCATCCAGGCCAGTCTCACCGGCCACCTGGTCTTTTCCACCCTGCATACCAATACCGCGGTGGGGGCGGTGACCCGCCTGCGGGACATGGGGGTGGAGCCCTTCCTGCTGTCCTCCACCCTGGTGGGCCTGCTGGCCCAGCGCCTGGTGCGTCTGCTCTGCGATCACTGCAAGGCCCCGTACCGGGCCTCCGAGGCCGACAGCCGTCTGCTGGGGCTACCCCCGGGGGAGCACACCCTGTTCCGGGCCGTAGGCTGCCCCGAATGCAATCAGCTGGGCTACCGGGGGCGCACCGGCATCTATGAACTGGTGGAGCTGGACGAGACCCTGCGATCCCTGATCCATGACGGCGCCGGCGAACAGGCCATGGAACGGCACGCCCGTGGCCATGCCACCAGTATCCGCCAGGACGGCATTCGTCGCATCCTGGCCGGTCACACCACCCCGGAGGAGGTCCTGCGGGTCACCAAGGACGACTGACCACCGATGCACTCCAGCCTGCCCGCCACCGGACACCCGCACCTGAACCATGCCCGCCTTTGAATACACAGCCCTGAAACCTACCGGCCGCCAGGTCCGCGGAGTGCTGGAAGGGGATACCCCCCGTCAGGTGCGCCAGCAGTTGCGGGAGAGCGGCCTGACCCCGCTGTCGGTGGAGGCGGTCCAGCAGCGGGAGCGTCGGCGTCGGCGGCTGCCGGGACTGGCCCGAGGCATCAGTGCCATGGACCTGGCCCTGCTCACGCGCCAGCTGGCCACCCTGGTGCGTTCGGGGCTGCCCCTGGAAGAGGCCCTGGGAACGGTGGCCCGCCAGAGTGAGAAGGCCCGTATCCGCAGCATGCTCATGGCGGTGCGCACCCGGGTGATGGAAGGGCATTCCCTGGCCCGCGGCCTGGGGGATTTTCCCCACGTATTTCCCGATATCTATCGCACCACGGTCTCCGCCGGGGAGCAGTCCGGGCATCTGGACATGGTCCTGGAGCGGCTGGCCGACTACACCGAAAACCGTCAGCAGATGCGCCAGAAGATCCAGCTGGCCCTGTTCTATCCGGCCATCCTCACCACCATGGCGGTGTTGGTGACCGTGGCCCTGCTCACCTACGTGGTGCCGGAGGTGGTCCAGGTATTCAGCGGCATCGGCCAGGAACTGCCCTGGCTGACCCGCACCCTGATCGCGGTGAGCGATGCCCTGCGTGACTATGGCCTGATGCTGTTGGTGGCGCTGGTGGCGGCCGGTGTGCTGTTCAAGTATCTGCTACGGCGGCCAGGGCCGCTGCGGACCTGGCACCGGTTGCTGCTGCGCCTGCCGCTGGTGGGGCGGCTCACCCGGGGCATGAACACGGCCCGATTTGCCCGCACCCTGTCCATCCTCTCGGCCAGCGGCGTGGCGGTGCTGGAATCCCTGCGCATCGCCGCCGAAGTGATCGCCAATCGCCCTATGCGCGAGGCGGTGCAGACGGTGGCCCAGCGGGTGCGGGAGGGTTCCGGCATCGGCGTGGCTCTGGAACGCTCCGGCTATTTCCCGCCCATGACCGTCCACCTGATCCGCAGCGGCGAGGCCAGTGGCGCCCTGGACGAGATGCTGGAGCGGGCGGCAGTGAACCAGGAGCGGGAACTGGAAACCCGCATTGCCATGATCATGGGCATCCTGGAGCCGGTGCTGATCCTGGTGATGGGGCTGGTGGTGCTGGTCATCGTGCTGGCCATCCTGCTGCCCATTTTCGAACTCAATCAGCTGGTCAATTAGTGGTCATACTCAATTAAGGGGATTGCGCGCAAAATGATGAACATTCACCCACGCAGACAAGGCGGTTTCACCCTCATCGAAGTCATGGTGGTGGTGGTGATCCTGGGTATCCTGGCGGCCATCGTTGTGCCCCGGATCATGGATCGTCCCGACGAGGCCCGGATCACCAAGGTACAGAACGACATCCGTGCCCTGGAGAGCGCCCTCAATCTCTACCGCCTGGACAATTTCGTCTACCCCAGCACGGATCAGGGGTTGCAGGCCCTGGTGCAGCGGCCCTCGGGCCAGCCGGAGCCGCGCAACTGGCGCCAGGGCGGGTATGTCGACCGCCTGCCCATGGACCCCTGGGGCAACCCCTACCAGTACCTGCATCCGGGCACCCGGGGCGAGTTCGATCTCTACAGCTTCGGCGCCGACGGCCGCCCCGGTGGTGATGGCATCAACGCAGAGATCGGCAACTGGGGTCAGTGACCTGCATGTGCCGTTCCTGCCGCGGCTTCACCCTGTTGGAAGTGGTGGTGGTGCTGTTCATCGTCGGCATCATGGTTTCCTTCGCGGTGATCGCGGTGGGCGACGGCGGCCGTGACCGCCACATTGAGCAGGAAATGCGCCGCTTTGTCGCCCTGGTCGCCCTGGCCCGGGACGAGGGCATCCTCACTGCCGAGGAGACCGCCTTGAGCGTGGGCCGGCACGGGTACGGTTTTCTGCGCGAATACCAGGTGGATGCCCGCAGCTATGAGTGGCTTCCGGTGCCGGGGGATCGGCCGCTGCAATGGCGCGAGCTCGGGGGGCTGGGTATCGAGCTGGCCCTGTCTCTGCAGGGGCAACCGGTGAGCCTGGAGCGGGAACCGGCCAGTCCGATGCCCCATGTGTACCTGGGCATCAGCGGTGAGATCACCCCCTTTGAACTGCAGTGGCTGACCGATCAGGCCCGCACGCCCCGCTTCGTCATCCGTGGTCATCCCGGGGGGCGGATCGAGATACTGGAGCCCGCGGACCTCCACGGCAGGGATCTGCGGACATGGCGATGAAGCCGCAACAGGGTTTCACCCTGCTGGAAGTGCTGGTGGCGGTCACCATCCTGGCGGTGGCCCTGGGGGCGGTGATCAAGCTGGGTAGCGACAATGCCCGCGTCGCTGCCGAACTGCGTGATCGCACCTATGCCCACTGGGTGGCCTCTAACGTCATGGCCCGTTATCGGGCTGGGCTGGAGGTCCCGGCCGAGGCCGTGGTGCGGGGGAGCAGCATGATGGCGGAACGGGAATGGTTCTGGGAGGTGCGTCTTGATCCGGCCATGCTGGATGTGGGCGGCTTTGAACTGGGGCCCGTGCCCCGGATCGAGATCAGCGTCCGCGACAGGGATGATCCGGGTGCCTCCCCCTTGGCCCGGCTGGTGGGTCACCTGAACTGGCAATGAGCCTCCGTCGCCCCCCTTCTGCACGCTACGGACGTGGCTTCACCCTGCTGGAGCTGATTGTCTCCCTGGCCGTGTTTGCCCTGGTCTCCGTGATGGCCTATGGCGGCCTGCGGGCGGTGCTGGAGGTGCGGGCCTTCACGGATGAATCTGCCGCCCGTCTGGCGGAGGTCCAGATGGCCATGACCCTGCTGGGGCGGGATCTGGAACAGGTGGCCCGGCGCCCGGCCCGGGATGGCCTGGGGGAATTCCAGCCGCCGATCCGTCATGACGGTCTCCAGGTGCCACCGCGGCTGGAGGTGATCCGTGCCGGGGTGCGGGGTGGTGCCGGTCGCAGCAGTCTGCAGCGGGTGGCCTGGGAGATGGAGGAGGGCAGCCTGTATCGACTTTACTGGTCCGCCCTGGACGGGGGCGGGGATCTCCCCATCGGCCGCATGCCCGTGATCCTGCGCCGGGAGGGATTCGGCCTGCGGGACTGGGAACTGCGTTTCCACCATCGGGACGGGATCGAGGGCCTGACCACGGTGGCCTTCTGGCCTCCCTTGGGCAGAGAACAACAGGACATGGCCCTGCCGCTGGCGGTGGAGATCATCCTGGATCTGGAAGGGATCGGCCGGGTATCGCGGCTATTTCCCGTGACCCATTCTGCCCGTGATCATTGAAGTGATGGGGGAACCTGGGGATGGCTCTTGCCGTCACTCCCGCGAAGGCGGGAGTCCAGGATCCTCAGTCCGTGACTGGATTCCCGCTTGCGCGGGAATGACGGATTCATCGGCTTCAGGAAAAGTCGCACTGGATGACTGGGAAGCTAAGGGTCTAGAATTAATTGAGAAATCTGTTGTCGCTGCCGGTGAGGCATTTCGAGAAGCTTTTCGCAATAATGTGGAAGAGAATGGCCCTGCATTGGCAGGTACTTATACTGTGATGAGCCGATC
>NZ_JAJNQM010000032.1:0-34579 GCF_022227785.1 Ectothiorhodospira lacustris
TATTCTCGTGCGGTTCGTGCGGTTCGTGCGGTTCGTGCGGTTCGTGCGGTTCGTGCGGTTCGTGCCCTTTGCTGTCATTCCTGCCCCCTGTCGTTACTCCTTCTTCCGTGGTCACGCCTTCCCTCCGTCGTCACTCCCGCGAAAGCGGGAGCCCAGGTGTTTCCAGCAGGCTCCCTCTGGATTCCCGCTTTCGCGGGAATGACGTGCCCATAGACGGGAATGAGGTGCCCATGGGTGCGAGTGACGCGCTCATGGACGGAAATGAGTCTGTTTAGAACATCCTTAAACTCATGCCATTTTTTAATAAGGCTGATAAAGTTTATGCATGGATTTGACTAACCAGATCATCTTCTTCGGCAGCCTCATTCTGTTGGGCAGCGTCCTTTCCAGCGTCATCACGCGACGCCTGGGGGTGCCCCTGTTGCTGGTGTTCCTGTTCATCGGGATGCTCCTCGGCGAGCAGGGACCGGGCGGGATCGAATTCGAAGACATCCAGATGGCCCACCTCTTCGGTAGCCTGGCCCTGGCCATCATCCTCTTTGACGGCGGCATGCGCACCACCATCGACAGCTTCCGGGTGGGACTGCGTCCGGCCCTGGGGTTGGCCACCATCGGGGTGATCATCACCGCCGGCATCACCGGCGCCTTCGCGGCCTGGTGGCTGGAGATCGACTGGATGCTGGGCTTCCTGCTGGGGGCCATCGTCGGTTCCACCGATGCCGCCGCCGTGTTTTCCCTGCTGCATTCCCAGGGCCTGGAACTGAAGCAGCGCGTGGGCTCCACCCTGGAGATCGAGTCCGGCTCCAACGACCCTATGGCCATTTTCCTCACCATCGTGCTCATCGAACTGCTGGTGGGCGGGCACGGCAACATGGGGCTCACCGTGCTGTGGGAGTTCATTCGTCAGATGGGGCTGGGTGCCCTGGTGGGTATTCTGGGTGGCCTGGGGCTGGTCTGGCTCATCAATCGACTGGAGATCTCCCAGGGCCTCTATCCTCTGGTGGCCCTGGCGGGCGGATTGACCATCTTCGGCCTGGCGTCGGTTTTGCAGGGCAGTGGCTTTCTGGCCATCTATCTGGCGGGGCTGGTGGTGGGGAACCGGCCCATGCAGGCCTCCCAGTACGTGAATCGCTTCCATGACGGGATCGCCAGCCTGGCCCAGATCGGCATGTTCCTGATGCTGGGGCTGTTGGTGACCCCCTCGGAACTGATGCCCGTGGCCGTGGATGCCCTGTTGATTGCCGCCGTGCTGATCCTGGTGGCCCGTCCACTGGCGGTCTGGCTGTGCCTGTTGCCCTTCAACTTTCCATGGCGCGAGCAGGTCTTTGTGGGCTGGGTGGGGCTGCGGGGGGCCGTGCCCATCATCCTGGCGTTGTTTCCCATGCTGGCGGGGATCGAGGCGGCGGGGATGCTGTTCAACATCGTCTTCTTCGTGGTCATCATCTCCCTGCTGGTCCAGGGGTGGAGCATCACGCCGGTGGCTCGCTGGCTGCGGCTGGAGGTGCCGCCTACCACCCATGTGGTGCAGCGGGTGGAGCTGAATATCCCCGGTCAGCAGGAACTGGAACTGGTGGCCTACCGGCTGGCGGAGAACACGCCGGTGGTGCGGGAAAAATGGACCAGCTTCACCTTGCCCCGAAGCGTGCGGGTGGTGGCCCACATGCGGGATAAGATCCTGCTGGACGCGTTGAACATGCTGGACTTGCGAGCAGGGGATTACCTCTATCTGCTGGCCTCGCCGGACGACCTGCCGATCCTGGATCGTTTGTTCGTGGCCAGCTCGGCACCGGAACGTTTGTCTGAGCGCAAGTTCTTCGGCGAATTCGTACTCAACGGTTATGCCAAGATGGATGACCTGTCTCTGGTCTACGGGCTCAAGCTGCCGGAGTCCACCAAAGGCATGACGTTGGAGACATTCATCCTGAATCGCCTGAACACCCAGCCGGTCGTGGGGGACCGGCTGCAATGCGGCGAGGTAGAACTGGTGGTGCGGGAAATGTCGGGGGACCGGATTGCCCGGGTGGGCCTGAAGCTCAGCCGCTGACTGTGCCGTTACCCCAGCAGGGACTTGAGGTTGTTCAGATGGGCCTTCCCCGTCAGCCGGACTTCTTCCGGGTCCGGGGGGGTGGCATCGGGCCATTCCATGTGCTCTGCGGGCAGTTCCGCCAGGAAACGGCTGGGCTCGCAGTCCACCGTCTCGCCGAAACGGGTGCGCCGACAGGCATAGGTCAGGGTCAGGGCCTTCCTGGCCCGGGTGATGCCCACGTAGGCCAGGCGCCGTTCCTCCTCCAGGGTATCCTCTTCCAGGCTGACCCGATGGGGCAGCAGTTCTTCCTCCATACCCACCAGGAAGACGCAGGGAAACTCCAGCCCTTTGGCGGCGTGCAGGGTCATCAGATGCACCCCGTCGGCCTCGGTTTCGCCGCCGGCCCGGTCCAGGATATCCATCAGGGTCATGTGGGCCACGATTTCACCGATGTTCTTGCCATCGCCGGTCCCTTCCTTGGCCAGCCGCCCCATCCAGTCCAGCACCTCCTGCACGTTTTCCATGCGTTTAGAGGCCGCCTTGGGATTGGGGCTCTGGTCCAGCAGCCAGGTTTCGTAGTTCATCTCTTCCACCAGGGTACGGGCGACGGTGGCAGGGTCGCCCTGAGACGCTGCCTGGGACTTGTCCTGCAACCACTGGGCAAAGGCCTGCAGCCGCTCCGCCGCCCGGGCGGAAAGGGCCTCCGTCAGGCCGAATTCGAAACAGGCGGTGAACAGGCTGACGTGGCGGCGACCGGCATACTCTCCCAGTTTTTCCAGGGTGGCGGCCCCGATCTCCCGTCGCGGCACATTGACGATGCGCAGGAAGGCGCTGTCGTCATCGGGGTTGGCCAGCAGGCGCAGGTAGGCCAGGATGTCTTTCACTTCCGCCTTCTCGAAGAAGGACTGGCCGCCGCTGACTTTGTAGGGAATGTTGTTTTCCCGCAGCAGTTTTTCAAATACCCGGGCCTGGTGATTACCCCGATAGAGGATGGCGTAGTCCTTGAATTCCAGACGGTGCTTGAAGCGGTGCTTCATGATCTCGGTCACCACCCGGGCCGCTTCGTGGTCCGCATCCTTGCAGGGCAGCACCCGGATGGGATCGCCTTGGCCCAGGCCGCTCCACAGGCGCTTTTCAAACACATGGGGATTGTTGGCGATCAGGTGGTTGGCGGTCTGCAGGATGCGGTTGGTGGAGCGGTAGTTCTGCTCCAGCTTGATGATCTTCAGGTGGGGATAGTCCTGTTGCAGGGCCACCAGATTCTCGGGTCGGGCACCGCGCCAGGAATAGATGGACTGGTCGTCGTCGCCCACGGCGGTCAGGCCCGCGTCTACGTCCACCAGCAGGCGGACCAGACGGTACTGACAGGTATTGGTATCCTGATACTCGTCCACCAGCAGGTGGCGCAGGCGATGACGCCAGCGCTCGCGCACCTCCGGGTTTTCTTCCAGCAGGCGCACGGGCAGTACGATCAGGTCATCAAAATCCACGGCGTTGTAGGCCTTGAGCGCCCGCTGGTAGGCGGCATACAGGCGGGCCTGGCCTACCTCCAGGTCGTCCTCGGCCAGGGACAGGGCCTGCTCCGGGCTGAGCAGGTCGTTCTTCCAACGGCTGATGCGGTGGCGGGCGGATTCGGCCTCCACCGCATCGTCGTCCCGGTGGGTGAGTTGCTTGAGCAGGGCCAGGGCGTCGGCGGCATCGAAGATGGAAAATCCCGCCTTGTAGCCCAGGGTCTTGATCTCCTTGCGAATGAAGTCCAGACCCAGGGTATGGAAAGTGGAGACCGTCAGGCCCTTGCTCTCGTCCCGGGACAGCAGTTTTCCGGCGCGGGCTTTCATCTCCCGGGCGGCCTTGTTGGTGAAGGTGATGGCGGCGATCCGTTTCGGGGACAGGCCCCGATGACGGATCAGATGGGCGATCTTTTCCGTGATCACCCGGGTCTTGCCGCTGCCGGCGCCGGCCAGCACCAGCAAGGGGCCATCCACGTACTCGATGGCGGCGCGTTGTTGCGGGTTGAGGGTGTCCATGGCGACGGGGGTATGGGACGGGGCGGCATTCTATCAAATTATCAAAGCTTCAAAGCTTCAAAGCTTCAAAGCTTCAAAGCTTCAGGGCTTCAGGGCTTCAGGGCTTCAGGACACTTTCATGGATATCGACACCGCCGGCTGGCTGGACATCGCAACACGGATTCCTTCTCCCAACCAGGACGCCCGTCCTTCGGGGATGTCTCCGGGGCTCATCGTCATCCACGCCATCAGCCTGCCGCCGGGGGAGTTTGGTGGTCCCTGGATCGACCGGCTGTTCACCAATACCCTGCCGCCGGAGGGGCATCCCTATTTTGCGCAGATCCAGGGGCTCAAGGTCTCCGCCCATGTCCTGATCCGGCGTGATGGTGAACTGGTGCAGTATGTCCCTTTTCTCCAGCGGGCCTGGCATGCGGGGGCGTCCTGTTTCCAGGGGAGGGAACGCTGTAATGACTTTTCCATCGGCATTGAGCTGGAAGGCAGTGATGTTCATCCCTTCACTTGCGCCCAGTATGAGCGGCTTGCCGAGCTCATCGCTGCCTTGAAAAAAAACTATGCCGGTCTGGCCGATACCCCCGTGGTTGGTCACTCAGATATCGCTCCAGGCCGAAAGACTGATCCAGGACCTTGTTTTGAATGGTCCAGGTTGCAAGTATTGCTGGATGATCCGACCAGCCCCCGAGCATAGGATGTTCCAAATCCGTCAGTCCCGCGAAAGCGGGAATCCAGTCGCAGGCTGGGGGTTCTGGGCTCCCGCTTTCGCGGGAGCGACGGCCAATGAGGGGGTGACGGTTCCAAATCCGTCATTCCCGCGAAAGCGGGGATCCAGTCGCAGGCTGGGGGCCCTGGGCTCCCGCTTTCGCGGGAGTGAAGGTAATTTCGGAAGTGACGGTAAAGCTCGGGGGTGACGGCAACGGGCTTTTCAGAACTTCCTGTTAAGTAAATCCAAGTTTTTTGCTTGGAGAAAAATCATGTGATTTCGTAGTAAATCCATCATCACCGGAACTTGCAAGCAGAATTTTTAGCGACGAAACTTTAGTCACCTTTTGAAACCCGGGAAGCCCGCCATGTCACTGTTCATCATACTTGTCACGCTATTTATCGAACGCTTCACCAATGCTATAGAAAACCTGAGAAACTTTGCCTGGCTGGATCGATATACTGCCTTGGTACGCGGTCGTTGCGAGGGTTTCGGCCTTGGCAGCACCCCCACCCTGGTCATCGCCGTGGCCATTCCACTGGTGGTGCTGGTCATCCTCATGCAGCTCATCGGCGGCATACTGGGTGGCCTGGTCGGTGTGCTCATCGCTCTGGCCGTACTGTTGTTCAGCATCGGACCCCGCAACCTGAGCAAGGAAGTGGATGCCTTCCTGGAGGCCGGTGCCATGAAGGATGAGGAGCGGGAGATGAAGCATGCCCGCAACCTCCTGGGTGACCAGGTCCCGGATGACGCCGCCGAACGTGCACGCGCCGTCCTGCAGAGAATGCTCATCGGCAGCAACAGCAGTCTCTTCGCCGTGTTGTTCTGGTTCGTGGTACTGGGTCCCGTCGGCGCCCTGCTGTATCGCCTGGCCAATCTGATGCGCGCCCCCGAGGGGGCGGAGCCGGATGGATTCCAGCAGACAGCCACCCAGCTCCAGGGACTGCTGGACTGGATTCCCGCCCGCCTGGTGGCCCTGTTCTACGCCCTCACCGGCAGTTTCGACCGGTCCTTCCCCGTGCTGCGTACCGGTGTCTTGGGCAGCTGGGGCAACATGGCCGCCGAGAACGAGGCCCTGCTGCGTGATGCCGGTTGCGAGGCCATCCAGCTCAGCGAAGAAGAGCTCAAGGAACCCCTGCAGGCCCGGTCTGCCGTGGAGCGCGCCTCCAGTCTGGTATTCCGCAGCCTGATTGCCTTCGTGGCCATCCTGGCGCTGTTGACCATCGTCGGGCTGAGCAGCTAGCCCTTGTCGTTCGATGCCCCTGCCGGGCCATGGAGTCCCGGCAGGGCAGGACTGTCCTGAATGATCCGTATCGATTTTCTGCGCCACGGCGAACCGACCGGTGGCGAACGCTATCGCGGCAGCGGCGTGGATGACCCCCTCAGCGAGACGGGTCTGGAGCAGATGTGGCAGGCCGTGGGGGGGCGTGCACCAACCTCGGTGCCCTGGACCCGGATCATCAGCTCTCCCATGCGTCGTTGTCTGGATTTTGCAGCGCCACTGTCCCGTACCCTGAATCTGCCGCTCACTCAAGTGCCGGATCTGCGGGAAGTGGGATTCGGTAGTTGGGAGGGCCGCACCCCGGAGGATCTTCGCAGGAACAGCCCGGAGGAGTTCCTCGCCTTTTTCCATGATCCCATGCACGCCCGCCCCCGGGGCGCCGAGCCCCTGGACGACTTTCGCCGACGGGTTGATGGGGCGCTGGACGAGATGCTGCGTCGGCACGCCGGAGAGCACCTGCTGGTGGTGACCCACGCGGGCGTGATCCGGGCGGCCATCTGCGCCGCGCTGGAGGTGCCCACAGAGGCCATGTACCGCATCAGGATCCCTTACGCGGGCGCTACGCGCCTGCGGCGGGATGATCGGGGCATGATGTTGGAATTCGTCAATCGCCGGCATCCGGCCGACTCCGCCTGACCGCGGTCCCTGCGGCTCGTGCTAACCTTGCGCCCTTTCCATACCTGCCGGGAGATGCCATGACCCCATTCCTGAAGACCGCCATCGACGCTGCCCTGAGCGCCCAGGACGTGATCCAGCGCTACTATCGCCAGGATGTGGTGGTGGAGATCAAGCCGGACCAGACACCGGTGACGGTGGCCGATCTGGAATCGGAAAAGGCCATCAAGTCCATCATCACCGCCGCCTTTCCCGACCACGGTATCTACGGCGAAGAGACCGGCCAGGAGCGCATGGATTCAGATTACCTGTGGCTCATCGACCCCATCGACGGCACCAAAAGCTTCGTGCGTCGCTATCCCTTCTTCTCGACTCAGATCGCCCTGCGCCGCGACGGCGAATTGGTGGCCGGAGTCTCTAATGCCCCCGAGTTCGAGGAAATGGCCTACGCGGAAACGGGGGAGGGTGCCTTCCTGGCGGGGGAGGCCATTCGGGTGAGCGACATTCGCACCCTGGAAGCCGCGACCCTGTCCATCGGCAACGTCAAGACCCTGGCGGGCGGTCCCGGCTGGCAGGGGCTGGCGCAGATCGTTCAGCAGGTGAACCGGACCCGGGGTTATGGGGATTTCTACCACTACCACCTGCTGGCTTCGGGGCGTATCGACCTGGTCGTGGAGTCGGATGTCAACATCCTGGATATCGCGGCACTGGCGGTGATCGTACGTGAGGCGGGGGGTATCTTCACCGACCTTCAGGGTGGTCCCCTGACCCTGGAAACTACCAGCGTGCTGGCGGCGGCCACCCCGGAACTTCACACCGAGGCCCTGGCCCTGCTCAACCCGTAAGAAAGCCGGGCCTGCCGGGTAGTGAGGGCCGTTTTGAAAGACTCTCCTTCACCGTCGCTCCCGCAATGGACTCAAGAGAAGTGGCTTTCATATCCGTGAGGGCCACTTTGAAAGCGCTTTTTCACCGTCACTCCCGCGAAAGCGGGAGTCCAAGGCTGTCAGTCCGCGACTGGTTTCCCGCTTTCGCGGGAATGACGGGCTTTTATGTCCGTGGGAATGACTGATTGATGCCCGCGGGAATGACGGACCTACAACCGATGTTTGCCGGGATGCGTGGCTCGGGGCGCCTTCAGGTGGTTACGGGTGTCCAGATGCCGTTGATCAGCCCTTCCCCCGGCTGGAAGCGGTTCTTGTAGGCCATCTTGGGGCTCTGGGCATTCCAGTAGCCCAGATAGACGTGGGGCAGGCCTTCTTCCCGTGCACGCCGGATCTGCCATAGTATCGCCAAGGTGCCCAGGCTGCGCGCCCGGGCCGCTGGATCAAAGAAGGTATAGACCGCCGACAGGGCGTCCGGCAGCCGGTCGACCACCGCCACGCCCAGCAGTCTGCCGTCTTCCCTGAACTCCACCAGCCAGGTGCGGCACCATCGGCTGGTCACGAATCCCAGATAGCTTTCCGGTGTGGGGTTGTCCATGCCGCCGCCTCGGTGGCGTTGAGTCACATAGAGCGTGTACAGGTGATAGTGTTCTGAATCAAATCCCGCCTCATGGATGATGATCGAGAGCCCCTCGTTACGCTTGAGCGCACGACGCTGACTGCGATCCGGCGTGAAGTGCGCCACGGGTATCCGATAGGGGACGCAGGCCCGGCAGTGGGGACATTGATGGCGGTACACATGATTGCCGCTACGGCGAAAGCCGTTGTGAAGCAGTTCCCCGTAGATCCCGACATCCATCGGCCCGCCCGGATCGGCAAACAGGCTCACCATTTTCCTGTCCTCCAGGTATGGGCAGGTATCCGGCGCCGTGGCATAGAAGATCAGAGATTCATGTTGAGACACGGTGCGAGTCCGGATCTTTTTGCAAGACAAAAAAAGGGCCGCCAGCGGCAGCCCGAACCGTGTGAGGATGGAGACCCGCAAATAACAGCGGGACAATGGCCAAGGATCAGGAGACCCGGGATATGTCCTTCAGCCACGAATCGAGGCTAGTGCAGGTTGAGTTGTAAATCTCTGATCTGGATCAGTTGCCGGCCGGGATGGCGGTCATGCCCCGAATGCGGGTTCGGCGGCGGAGTGGTGCCTACGAATGGGTCTTGCAGGCATGTTATGCTGAAAAACTTTGACGCAACCGGATAGATGTTCATGAATTCCGACAGACTGAATCAGCTTCACCAGGAGATCAAGCGCCGCATCATGGTTCTGGATGGTGGCATGGGCACCATGATCCAGGGTTATGGATTGCAGGAAGCCGATTACCGGGGTGAGCGCTTCGCTGACTGGCCGTCGGACATCAAGGGCAACAACGACCTGCTGGTGCTGACCCAGCCGCAGATCATCCGCGAGGTGCACGCCGCCTATCTGGAGGCCGGTGCCGACATCCTCGAAACCAACACCTTCAACGCCACCCGCATCGCCATGGCGGATTACGGCATGGAAGACCTGGTCCCGGAGATCAACCGGGAGGCCGCCCGCCTGGCCCGGGAAGTGGCCGACGAATACACTCGCAAGACCCCCGACCGCCCCCGTTTCGTGGCCGGCATCCTCGGCCCCACCAACCGCACCGCCAGCATTTCCCCGGACGTCAACGACCCGGGTTTTCGCAATGTCTGGTTCGACGAGCTGGTGGCCGCCTACCGGGAGGCCGCCGAGGCCCTGCTGGAAGGGGGGGCGGATATTCTGCTCATCGAAACCGTCTTCGACACCCTCAACGCCAAGGCCGCCGTCTTTGCCGTGGAGGGCTTGTTCGAGGATCGGGGCGAACGCTGGCCGGTGATGATCTCCGGCACCATCACCGATGCTTCCGGGCGTACTCTGACCGGCCAGACCACCGAGGCCTTCTGGAACAGCCTGCGTCATGCAAAACCTTTGTCCATCGGCTTGAACTGTGCCCTGGGGCCGAAGGAGCTGCGGCCCTATGTGGAAGAACTTTCCCGCATCGCCGACACTCACGTTTCCGCCCACCCCAATGCGGGTCTGCCCAACGAGTTCGGCGGCTATGACGAGACCCCGGCGCAGATGGCCGAAGAGATCTCCGAGTGGGCCGGCAGCGGCCTGCTGAACATCGTCGGCGGCTGCTGCGGCACCACCCCCGACCACATCCGCGCCATCCGTGAGGCGGTGGAACGACATGCCCCCCGTCCGCTCCCGAAGATCGCCCCCGCCTGCCGCCTGTCGGGCCTGGAGCCCTTCAATATCACCGCGGATACCCTGTTCGTGAATGTGGGGGAGCGCACCAATGTCACCGGCAGTGCCCGCTTCAAGCGCCTGATCAAGGACGGCGACTACGAAACCGCCCTGGAGGTGGCCGCGGAACAGGTGGAAAGCGGCGCTCAGGTCATCGACGTGAACATGGACGAGGGCATGCTGGATGCACTGGAGGCCATGAAGCGTTTCCTCTGTCTGGCCGCCGCCGAGCCGGATATCTCCCGGGTGCCGGTGATGATCGACTCTTCCAAGTGGGAGGTGATCGAAACCGGCCTCAAGTGCATCCAGGGCAAGGGCATCGTCAACTCCATCTCCCTCAAGGAGGGGGAGGAGATCTTCATTCGCCAGGCCCGCCTGCTGCGGCGCTATGGGGCGGCGGTGGTGGTCATGGCCTTCGACGAAGCCGGTCAGGCGGATACGCAGGATCGCAAGGTGGAGATCTGTCGGCGGGCTTACCGGATCCTTACCGAGGTGGTGGGTTTCCCGGCCGAGGACATCATCTTCGACCCCAACATCTTCGCCATCGCCACCGGCATTGAGGAGCACAACAACTACGGCGTGGACTTCATCGAGGCCACTCGCCGCATCAAGCAGACCTTGCCCCATGCCATGGTCTCCGGAGGTGTCTCCAACGTCTCCTTCTCCTTCCGGGGCAACAATCCGGTGCGCGAGGCGATCCATGCCGTGTTCCTCTACCACGCCATCCGCGCGGGCATGGACATGGGTATCGTCAACGCCGGTCAGCTGGCGGTCTACGACGAGATCGAGCCGGACTTGCGGGAACGGGTGGAAGACGTGGTCCTCAACCGTCGTTCCGATGGCACCGAGCGTCTGCTGGAGATCGCCGACCGCTTCCGCGACACCGGCGGCGAGACCCGCAAAGAGGACCTGGCCTGGCGGTCACTGCCCGTGGCCAAGCGTCTGGAGCATGCCCTCGTGAAGGGGATCGACGCCTACGTGGTGGAAGACACGGAAGAGGCCCGTCAGACCTTCGACCGGCCCATTCATGTCATTGAAGGCCCTCTCATGGACGGCATGAATGTGGTGGGCGATCTGTTCGGCGCGGGCAAGATGTTCCTGCCCCAGGTGGTCAAGTCCGCCCGGGTGATGAAGAAGGCCGTGGCCCACCTGATCCCCTACATCGAGGCGGAAAAGGGCGACGACTCAAAGAACAACGGCCGCATCCTCATGGCCACGGTGAAGGGGGACGTCCACGACATCGGCAAGAACATCGTCGGTGTGGTACTCCAGTGCAACAACTTCGAGGTCATTGACCTGGGGGTCATGGTGCCCGCACCGAAGATTCTCGAAGCGGCACGGGAACACCAGGTGGACGTGATCGGCCTGTCCGGTTTGATCACCCCGTCCCTGGAAGAGATGGCCCACCTGGCGGCGGAGCTGCAGCGGGAAGGTTTCAGCACCCCGCTGATGATCGGCGGTGCCACCACCTCCCGCGCCCACACCGCAGTGAAGATCGCCCCCGGCTACGAAGGGGTCACGGTCTGGGTGAAGGACGCCTCCCGGGCCGTAGGTGTGGCGCAGAGCCTGGTCAGCCCGGAGCTGCGCGGCCCCTACGGAGAGAAAATCCGAGCCGAATATGTCGAGGTACGCGAACAGCACCATGCCCGCCGCAAGACCCAGGACTGGCTCAAACTGGACGAGGCCCGGGCCAACCGCACGCCGGTGGAGTGGTCCGGCTACACCCCGCCGCGCCCCCTCATCCTGGATGCGGATCAGGCCCCGTCTGCGGGCGGGCCGGCCCCGGAGATTCTGCATCCCCATGGTCCCGGCAGCATCCTGCTGCGGTTTGACGACTATCCCCTGGATCGGTTGGTGGACTACATCGACTGGACCCCGTTCTTCCGTGCCTGGGATCTGCATGCCGCCTTCCCCCGCATCCTGGATGACGAGGTCGTGGGCGAGGAGGCTACCAAGCTGTTTGCCGATGCCCAGCCCATGCTTCGGCAGATCATCGAAGAGGGCTGGCTCAGGGCCCGGGCGGTGGTGGGCTTTTTCCCCGCCCAGGCGGTGGGCGCCGACGACATCCAGCTCTACCGGGACGCGGTGGGCGGCGAGCCGCTGATGCGGCTGCACCATGTGCGGCAGCAGACCCGCAAGCCCCGCCAGGCCCCCAACATGTGCCTGACCGACTTCATCGCCCCGGCCGATACCGGTCTGCAGGACTATCTGGGGGCCTTTGCAGTCACCACCGGAGGTGGCATCGACGAGCACGTCAGGCGCTTCGAGGCCGCCCACGACGACTACTCCGCCATCATGCTCAAGTCCCTGGCGGACCGTCTGGCGGAGGCCTTTGCCGAACACATGCACGCGCGGGTGCGGCGGGAGTTCTGGGGCTATGCCTCCCGGGAGGCCCTGTCCAACGATGACCTCATCAAGGAAAAGTACCAGGGCATCCGTCCGGCCCCCGGCTATCCGGCCTGCCCGGAACACACGGAAAAGGGGCTCTTGTGGGAACTCATCGATCCGGTGACCCACGCGGGCATGACCCTCACCGACAGCTATGCCATGTCGCCGGCCTCGTCCGTTTCCGGGTTTTATTTCTCCCATCCGGAGTCCCGGTACTTCGGCGTCGGCAAGCTCAACCGGGATCAGGTGGAGGACTATGCCCGGCGCAAGGGCATGGCGCTGGAAGAGGCGCAGCGCTGGCTGGCGCCCAACCTGGGGTATGATCCGGACTGAGCCCCGTTCACATCGTCACATCCATCGGAGTCCCCATGCCTGAGTCCCGCGACACGGAACACGACTCGCACCGCCTCGTCCTGCGCAATACCCGCCTGAAAGACTACGACGGCATCCATCACATCATGGAGGCCGTCTATCCCAGTCTGGACGGTGCCTGGAGTCGGGAACAGTTCGAGTCTCAGATCCAGCGCTTTCCCGAAGGCCAGATCTGCATCGAGGACAACGGCCGGGTGGTGGCTGCCGCCATCAGCCTGATCGTGGACTATCGGCGCTGGGGCGATCGTCATAAATACTGGGAGATCACCGGCAACGGCTTTCTTACCACCCATGATCCGGACGGCGATACCCTTTACGGGGTGGATGTGTTCGTGGATCCGGAATACCGGGGTATGCGCCTGGGGCGCCGTCTCTACGATGCCCGCAAGGAACTGTGTGAAAAACTCAACCTGCGGGCCATCGTCGCCGGCGGCCGTATCCCCGGCTACGCCCGTTACCGGGATGAGATGAGCCCCCAGCAGTATGTGGAACTGGTGAAATCCCATGAAGTCACCGATCCGGTGCTCACCTTCCAGCTCTCCAACGACTTCCACGTACGCAGGATCATCAACGACTACCTGCCCGACGACAAGGAATCCCACGCCTACGCCACCCTGCTGGAGTGGATCAACATCTATTACGAGGAAAAGGAAACCCTCATCGGTGCCACCAAGCAGGTGGTACGGGTCGGGGCGGTGCAGTGGCAGATGCGCCCCCTGAAATCCCTGGACGAACTGTTGCAGCACGTGGAATATTTCGTCGACGCGGTGTCCGGTTACCAGGCCGACGTGGTCCTGTTCCCGGAATTCTTCAATGGTCCGCTGATGGGCCAGTTCAACCAGGACAACACCGCCGAGGCGGTGCGCCACCTGGCCGACTACACCGACACCCTGCGTCAGGAGATGGTCAATCTGGCCCTGGCCTACAACATCAACATCATCGCCGGCAGCATGCCCGAGTACGATGGACGGGAGCTGCGCAACGTCTCCTACCTGTGCCGTCGGGACGGCAGCTGGGACAAGCAGTACAAGCTGCACATCACCCCGGATGAACGGGCCTACTGGGGCCTGAAGGGCGGCGATGAGGTCCGCATCTTCGAGACCGACTTCGGCAAGATCGGCATCCTGATCTGCTACGACGTGGAATTCCCGGAACTGCCCCGTCTGCTGGCGGACCAGGGGTTGCAGATCCTGTTCGTGCCGTTCTGGACCGACACCAAGAACGCCTATCTGCGGGTACGTCGCTGCGCTCAGGCCAGGGCCATCGAGAACGAGTGCTACGTGGTCATCTCCGGCAGCGTGGGCAACCTGCCCAAGGTCGAGAATATGGACATGCAGTACTCCCAGGCGGCGGTCTTCACCCCCTCCGACTTCGCCTTCCCCCATGACGCGGTGGCCGCCGAGGCCACCCCCAATACCGAGATGACCCTGATCGCGGACCTGGATCTGGACAACCTCAAGGAACTGCGCACCCACGGCGCCGTGCGCAACCTGGTGGACCGGCGGCTGGATCTGTACGAGGTGCGTTGGAAGCGTTGAGGGTCGGAGCCGGGGAGGCGGCTCAGCCGATGCCCGGTACCGTCTGCTGCATGGGGTCCGCCGGCGGCGGGTCTTCCGGTTCCCCGGGAACCAGTACCTCCAGCAGTTCCAGTTCAAAGATCAGGGTCTCCCCCGGCCCGATGACGGCCCCGGCCCGCCCCTCGCCGTAGGCCAGCCAGTGAGGCACCACCAGCCGGGCCCGACTGCCTGCCGGCATGTTCACCAGGGCCTCCCGCCAGCCGGGGATCGTATCCTGCACCGCCACCACCGACGGTACCGCCCGACGCCGGGAGTTGTCGAACACCCGCCCATCCAGGTGCATGCCCCGGTAATGCACCACCACCTGGTCTTCCAGGGTCGGCACGGGCCCGTCACCCCGGTCCAGCATCTCCACCTGCAGGCCGCTGGGGAGGGTCACGACCCCGGCCTGTTGCCCGTTGCGGCTACGATAGGCCTCGCCGTCCTCGATATTCACCTCCACCAGCAGGCGGGCCTCCTCGGCCTGCTCCGGGGTCAGCCCGCAACTGCGCGCGCCCAGGAACAAGGCCACCAGCAGCACCAGGCTCAGGACCGATAAAAACAGGACATTGCGCAACAGACTCAGCATCGGATCACCAGGGGATGTCGCTGCCGTCGATATCAATGAAGCGGCCACTGTCCGCCAGGGACAGGTGCTCGAAGATCCCCCGCATGGCGGTGACGCTCCGGGTGGTGTCGATTTCCCCGTTGGGGCCGCCCATGTCCGTGCGTACCCATCCCGGATGCTGAGCCACCACGGTGATGCCCCGGGCCTTCAGATCCCGCGCTGCACTGACCACCACCGCGTTCAGGGCGGCCTTGGTGGAACGGTAGATGTAGGAACCGCCGGAGCCGTTGTCCCCCATGCTGCCCATCTTGCTGGAGAGATTGATCATCAGGCGACGGTTGCCGGCGGCCACCGGATCGACCAAGGCCTCCATGATCTTCAGCGGGGCCACGGTATTGATGTGAAGGGTCTCCATCCAGCCCGCCACGTCCGTGTTGCCGAAGGCGCTTGCGGGACCGTAGCTGCCGGCGTTGTTGATCAGGATGTCCACCGGCGTATCCGAGAGGATGCCCGCCAGCGCCTGGATCTGGACGGGGTTGGTCACATCCAGGGGATGTACGCTGACCCGGCCCCGGGTCTTGGCGGCCAGGCGGTTCAGCTCCCGGGCCTGCTCCGGGTGGCGGCAGGCGGCGAGCACCCGTGCACCGGCCTCGGCGTACTGCTGCGCAAACGCCAGCCCGATACCCCGGTTGGCCCCCGTGATGACTACGGTTTCCGTCATGCCGCTTTCTCCTCCGCACAAAAATGAACAGTCCGATAAAAATATTCTGAATAAGCCATTCCCGCGCAAGCGGGAATCCGGTCACAGGCTGAAAATCCTTGACTCCCGCCTTCGCGGGAGTGACGGCAAGGGGCCTGCTCGGTGACGGCAGCGGACTTGTTCAGTGTTTTCATAATGGCTTGAGTGCTGCAAGGGATCAAGCGACCGACGGAAGGAGTCCGTGTACTGACCAGTCGGGAGGCATCGCCGGGTGTCAGGCGCTAAACTCAACCGTTGAAACCACACCGATGCTCATGCCGGAGCGGGAGAAAGGATCGATGAGTTCATCAGCCCATGCAGTTACGGTTCTGATCGTGGATGATTCCAGGGTCATGCGACAGGCATTGAACAAGATTCTCAGCTCCCGTTACCAGGTGCTTGAGGCCGAGGACGGGGAAGCGGCCTGGCGCCTGCTGGAGCGTGAGCCCGCCATCGCCGGCATTTTCACCGATCTGTCCATGCCCGGGCTGGATGGTTACGGCCTGCTCAAACGGGTGCGTGACAGTCAGGATGCGCGGATCAGGGGGCTGCCGGTGGTCGTCGTGACCGGCAACGAAGATGATGTGGGCACCGCGCAGCGGGTGCGGGATCACGGCGCCGACGAGATGCTGAAAAAACCGTTTCGCGCTGAAGAGGTACTCAAGCTCACGACGCGTCTGTTGGGCACCCCGGCCCCGGGAGCCGTGCCCGCCTCTGCGGTTGCCATCGCCCCGGCGGATGAACTCCAGTCGTTGCGCGATCAGCTGGCTCAGGCCCTGACCCAGGCCACCGCCGCGCTCAAGGGGCGGGATCAGGTGGAGAAGGAACTCAAGCAGTTGCGGACCGAGCTGATGTTGCGCCAGCAGACCTCGGATGAGCGGGAGATGCAGGTGCGCCTGAAACAGCAGGAACAGGCCCTGGCCACGGCCCGTGCCGGAGAGCAGCGGCTGGTGGCGGCGCTGGAGCAGCAGCAGGCCCGTAACAACGAACTGGAGGCGCGGCTGCAGAGTCTGACCCGGGATCTGGAACAGGCCGCAGCAGAACTGGTCCGGGCCCGTGAGCGGCCGGACGTCCCCGAGCGCCGGACACGCAATCAGGAGGCCCGCATCAAGGCCGAGGAGCTGGCCCGACTGCAGGCGGAGGACGAACTACTGACTGTCAGCCGACGTCTGGAGGAGGTGGAAACGGCCCTGGCCGCCGCTCACCAGGAAGTGCATGCGGCCAAGGCGGATACGGGGCGTCTGCGCAGCACTCAGCGGGAGCGGGAACAGCAGCTGGAAGCCCATTGCCGGGAACTGGAGGGCCGGTTGGCCCAGGTCATGACCCAGGTGGCCGAGGCCGCGCCCCGAGACAAGGCGGAGACATCCGGCCCGGTGATCGCCGAACCGGTATCCGGCCCTTCGCCGAGCGTCGCGGAAGCGTTCAGGGATGAGCGCAAGGGGTCAGAATCGGTGGCGCGCTGGGAAGCGGAGCGTGGCCGTGCGCGTCGTCGTCGGACGTGGCTGATACTCTCGGCGGGCGGCCTCGCGGCACTGGTTCTGGCATTCTGGCTGGGGACCCTGCTGGGATGAACGATGTTGCCGTGGCGGCCCGGGTTCCAGGGTGTATGATAGGCGGGCAACCACTTCGGGGGTGAGCATGTCACTCAGCATCGAACAACTGGTGGAAGAATCCACGGGACTGGTCTCATTGCCGGCGGTAGCGGTGCGCCTGAATGCCATGGTCAATGACCCGGACAGTACCGCGGCGGATATCGGTCGCCTGATCAGCCAGGACCCGGCCCTGACCATTCGTCTGCTGCAACTGGCCAACAGCCCCTTCTTCGGCCTGTCCCATCGAGTGGAGACCATCTCCCGCGCCGTCACCGTGATCGGTACTTCGCAGATCCGGGATCTGGTACTGGCCACCAGCGTGGGGCAGGCCTTTGAGCGTATCCCCAACGAACTCATGTCCATGGAGGCCTTCTGGCGTCACAGTGTCTACTGTGGCCTCATTGCCCGGATGCTGGCCGAAGACCTCAACCTGCGTCACAGTGAGTCCATGTTCATCGCCGGCCTGCTCCATGACATCGGCCGGTTGCTGGTCTTCAACCGGGAGCCGGACGAGGCCCACAAGGCCTTTCTGCTGAGCCTGCAGAATGTGAGCACTTTACCGCCCCACGAAGCCGAGCGCCGGATTCTCGGGCATGACCACGCCCAGGTGGGTGGGGCGCTGGCGGCCCGTCTCAACCTGCCCCGGAAGCTTCAGGATTGCATCCGCTATCACCACGAGCCGGCGAGCCCCACGGACTATCCCGTCGAGGTCGCCCTGGTCCACATTGCCAACAGCGTGGCCCACATGGCCGAACTGGATACCCAGGACCCCGGCGATGTCCCTCCGATCGACCCCCGGGCCTGGGAGCGTGTCGGACTGGAACCTGATGTGGTGCGTTCCCTCATCGAACGGGCGCAGCAGCAGGTGGTGGATGTGGAATCCCTGGTCCTGCATCACCCCTGAGGGCTTAGCGCCGGGCAGGGGTCTCCGCCAGCGGGTCGTCCGGCCAGGCATGCTTGGGATAACGTCCTTTCAGGTCCTTCTTCACCTCCGGATAGGTCCGTGACCAGAAACCGGCCAGGTCGCTGGTGATCTGGACCGGCCGTTGGGCCGGCGACAGCACATGCACCAGTAGCGGCACTCGACCGCCGGCGATGCGGGGCGTCTCCTTCAGACCGAACAGCCACTGTAGGCGGGCCGCCAGCACCGGCACCTCTCCCCGGCCGTAATCCAGCCTGACCCGCTGTCCCCCCGGCAGGGTCAGATGGGTGGGGGCCAGCCGGTCCAGGTCCTGGGGCAGGGGCCAGCCCAGAGAGCCACGCAGGATGGCCGTCAGGTCCAGGCGTTGCAGGTGTGTCAGCCGGTTCATACCCTCCAGCCAGGGACCCAGCCAATGCTCCAGACCTTGCAGTAGGGCCGCATCCGACAGATCCGGCCAGGGGGATCCCTGGGTGCGGTGCAGAAAGTTCACCCGTTCCCGCAGTCCCTGGGACTCCCGGTTCCAGGGCAGACAGGCCAGGCCCGTGTCCCGGATCCCTTCCAGCAGGGTGGTGCGGATCCGTTCCGGATCCGGTGATGGCAGTGGGCGGGTCTCCAGGGTCAATGCCCCCAGGCGGATGTCTTGCTGCGCGGCCACGGCGCCGACCCGGGCATCCCAGACCACTTGCTCCCGCCGTTCCTGCAGCCGGCCCAGATGGCTCTCCAGGTCCTCCCGGTTCAGCGTTGCCGCCAGAAAGATGCGTGCCTCCCGCCCGGCGCCGTTCAGATTGGGGACCACGATCCATTCGTTGCCGGAGAGGGATTCGTGACGGCTGAAGGTCGCCCCGCGCCCCCCGGAGAGCCGGTAGCGCGCTTCGGCGCCGGAGCGGCGTTGTCCGATCCGGTCCGGATAGGCCAGCGCCAGCAGCAGTCCGGCAGCCTCCCGGGGTGGCGGTGGTGCCGGCCCCGTGGCCGGCGGGGCGGGACGCCGTGCCATGGCCGCGGCAAAGCGCCGGGCCTGTTGCAGCACTCGCTCCCGGCCGCCGCGATGGATGCGGTGGCCGGGTACCGTCCGTCCCTCAAGGGCTTCCAGTCGCAGATAGATGTCCGCTTCGGCGGGGCCGTCCAGACCGCCGAGAATATCCCGCTCCTCCAGCAGGGCCGCCAGTCTGCAGGCCAGGGTTTCCAGACCCAGACGGCGACCACTGAGCATCAGGTGGGCCAGCCGGGGATGGGTCCCCAGGGCGGCGATGGCCTCGCCATGGGCGGTCAGGCGTCCGGCCTCATCCAGTGCCCCCAGCCGTTGCAGCAGATCCCGGCCCTGGGCCAGTGCCGCCGGCGGTGGTGGGTCCAGCCAGGCCAGTTCCCCGGCATCGGCACCCCAGCGGGCCAGTTCCAGGGCCAGGGGCGCCAGATCCGCTTCCAGGATTTCCGCCGGACTGTGTTCCGGCATGGCCTGTTCGTCGCCGGTGGTCCACAGGCGCAGGCACACGCCGGGTTCCAGACGGCCCGCCCGACCGCTGCGTTGGGTGGCCGAGGCCCGGCTGATGCGCACCGTCTCCAGCCGGGTGAGTCCGGAGGCGGGATCGAACCGGGGCCGCCGGGCCAGGCCGCTGTCCACCACCACCCGCACGCCTTCGATGGTCAAGCTGGTTTCGGCAATGTCGGTGGTGAGCACCACCTTGCGTTGTCCAGCAGGGCAGGGGGTAATGGCCGCCTGTTGGGCTTCCGGCGGCAGACTGCCGTAGAGGGGGTGGATGCCCACATCCCGGGGTAGATTGCCGCTGCCAAGGGCCTGAGCCACCCGCTCGATCTCCCGTTGTCCGGGCAGGAAGGCCAGCACGCTGCCGGGCTCCTCCGTCAGCACCCCCCGCAGGGTCGTGGTCATCAGCGTCTCCAGGTCGACAGGGCCTCGCCGTGACGGCGTCAGGTGGCGGATGTCTACCGGAAACCGACGCCCCTCGCTGTGAATCACCGGTACGTCACCCATCAGCCGGGCCACCGGGGCCACGTCCAGGGTGGCGGACATCACCAGCACCCGCAGGTCCTCCCGCAGCAGGCCGCGGGCCTGCAGGCACAGGGCCAGTCCCAGGTCCGACTGCAGGTTGCGTTCATGGAATTCGTCGAAGATCACCAGACTCACCCCCTCCAGGGCCGGGTCCTGCTGCAGGCGCCGGGTAAGTATCCCCTCGGTGATCACCTGCAGGCGGGTACGGGGGCCCACATGGCGTTCCAGCCGGGTCTGATAGCCGACCATGTCACCGACGGCTTCACCTCGCAGCCCGGCCATGAACAGGGCCGCGCCCCGAGTGGCCAGTCGGCGAGGTTGCAGCATGAGGATCGTGCCCGTACACCAGGGGGCATCCAGGGCGGCGAGAGGGACCCGGGTGGTCTTGCCGGCCCCCGGCGGGGCTTGCAGCACGGCGGCGCCCTGTTCGGCAAGGGCCTGCATCACCTGCGGCAGGACGACATCGATGGGCTGGGGAGGATGGGGCATGATGGGGAATGTTTCCGCTGCGGTCCTGTCGAAGGGACATGGATTTTAACGTCATGTCGGACCGTGCTGCGTGCATTCGGTCCGTAACAGGTTCCGTTGTCTCTACGAGGTGAAGACCATGAGGTTCGGGTGGCTGGTGTTCGTGTCGCTGCTGGGCGGCGTCCTGCTCGCCGGTTGCGCTTCCCGTCCGCCTGCGGTCATTGCCGACGTGCCAGAGGCGATACCCGCCCTGATGGTGGTCCGGGCCGATCCGGATGCCTGGCTGGGGCGGGAAGTCCGCTGGGGCGGGGTGATCGCCGGGGTTGAAAACCGGCAGGATCATACCGTGGTGGAGGTGGTGTCCCGGCCCCTGGATGGCCGGGGCCGTCCCCGGCAGGTGGATGTCAGCGAGGGCCGGTTCCTGGCCCATGTCCAGGGTTTTCTGGACCCGCTGGTCTATGTCGAAGGCAGGGAATTTACCGTGACCGGGCGAGTGGAAGGGGTGGTGCATCGACCCATCGGTGAGTACCGGTATGCCTTTCCCCTGATCCTGACCACCGGGACCCACCTGTGGAGCCCCAGGCCCGAGCCGACTCGTGACCCTTATCACCATTATCCGCCGCCGTTTCATTCTCCACTGTATGATCCATGGTACCCCTTCTATCACCCCTACTACCGACCATGGCGGTATTGAAGATGCATGATGCCCTCGCAAGGAAAGATCCCGCGGTGCGCGCTCGCCGGCTGCTGATCCTGCTGCTCATCCTGCTTCTCCCGGTGGGCTGCGCCACCGGGCCGCGTTTTGATACCGGGCGGGTGGATGCGGCCCTGACCCCGGCCGGGGCCGTCCGGGATGCCCAGGCCCTGGCCGGTACCCGGGTGCTGTGGGGTGGCGTCATCGTCCATGCCCGCAATTTGGCGGATGTCACCGAGATCGAGGTCCTGGGCTACCCCCTCGGCCGCAGCCAGGGACCCGATACCACGCGCGCACCTCAGGGGCGTTTCCTGGCTCACGTCCCCGGCTATCTGGAAACCGTGGACTTCGAGCCCGGGCGTCGTCTGACCGTGAGCGGCGGTCTCGATGGCACCGTGTCGGGCAAGGTGGGGGCGGCCCCGTACCTCTATCCCCGGGTCGAGGTGGATGAGTTCCACCTGTGGCCCCGGGATCATGCCGTGCCGGCTTCCGGCAGCCCGCGTTTCAACATCGGCATCGGTGTGATCTTCAGGAACTGACGCTGCCGAAGGTGTCTCTTTGCGGCTTGCTTTGTCGGGGTCGGCGGGGTCAATATCTCTCTCATGGATGCCTCCAAGGACAGTGGTCGCCAGTTGTGGTTCACGCGCCGCGACGGCCGGGTCAGCGGGCCACACCCCGGTCGTGTGGTGTCCCGGTATCTGCTGCTGGGCCGCCTGGAGATCGAAGATCAGATCAGCACTGATGGCGAGCACTGGAAATGCATTGCCGAGCACCCCCACCTGATTCCCGAGGAACTGCTCAATACCCACGGTCCAGAAGGGCACTTGCGGCTTCTGCAGGCCCGTCTGCGGGAGGATGAACGCATCCGGGAGCGACGCACGCAAGCGCCGGAAGAGACGGAAGAGGATGGTCAGGTCGCGCCGGAGGCGCGCGCGTGCCCGGATCGGCGCCGGTCCGAACCGCCGGAGATCCTGAACTTCCGCCAGCAAAGGGCGGAACTCCTGGAGCGCCGACCCCGCGATGACTCACTCAAGGCCTGGATGCCCTGGGTGTTGTTTGGCGGTCTGCTGGGGTTGCTCCTGCTGGCGGGCCTTCTGGTGTCCTCGCTGGGGCGCACGCCGCCCTCACCGCCGCCGGACTGTCAGGCCCCGGCGGCACCGGGGGTGAACTGGAGCTATTGCCGCATGCTGGGGGTCGACCTGCGCGGTGCCGACCTGACCGGGGCCGTGCTCAACAATGCGGATCTGCTGGCCGGGCGTCTGGAGCAGACCCGTCTGACCGACGCGGATCTGAGCTATGCCGATCTGCGTCAGGCCCGTTTCACGGATGCGGACCTGGGCGGCGCCCGCCTCACCGGGGCGATCTTGGTGGAGGCCCGCCTGATCCGGTCACGGCTGACGGGTGCCGATCTGAGCTATGCCGACCTGCGCGGTGCCGATCTGAGCGGAGCGGACCTCACCGGTGCCCTCCTGAGTCGAGCTGTCTGGGTGGATGGCCGTATCTGCGCCGCCGGCTCCGTGGGGACGTGTCAGGACCCCACCCCCTGATGAGGATGGCCTAAGTCCGGCCGCCCTGCTATGGTGGCGGCCCCGGCCTGCCCGGCCGTTTCCGCATCACCCCCTGGACGCCTGCATGGATCATCAAGTCGCCTCTTCCTCGGATGAACCCCAGTTCACCCTCACCCTTGACGGCACCCGAATCACGGTGCTGGGCACCGCCCATGTCTCCCGGGTTTCCGCCGAGGCGGTGAGCCGACTGCTGCAGAGTGGGGGGTTTGATGCGGTCGCGGTGGAACTGTGCCCCAGTCGCCATCATGCCATTCTCAATCCGGATGCCCTGGCGCAGATGAATCTGTTTCAGGTGCTGCGCCAGGGCAAGGTGCCCATGGTGACTGCCAGCCTGGCCCTGGGGGCCTACCAGCAGCGGCTGGCGGAACAGTTCGGTATCGAGCCCGGTGCCGAGATGCGGGCGGCCATCGACGAGGCCCGCCAAGCCCACCTGCCCGTGCTGCTCATCGACCGGGAAGTGGGGACAACCCTCAAGCGCTGTTACCGTAACGTCCCCTGGTGGCGGCGCATCAATCTGTTCGCGGGCCTGATGGCCAGTGTGGTGAGCAAGGAAAAGATCTCGGAAGAGGAGATTGAGCGCCTCAAGAGCGGTGACGTGCTGGAGTCCACCTTCACCCAGTTTGCTGAGGAATCCCGGGCCCTCTACACCCCCCTGATCCAGGAACGGGATCACTACATGGCGGCCCGTCTCAGGCAGGAAGCCCGGGAAGGAAAGTACCGGCATATCCTGGCCGTGGTCGGGGCGGGCCATCTGCAGGGTATCCGCCAGGCCCTCGCCGGGACCGACGCCGAGTCGCCGGCGGACCTGATCCGGCGGCTGGACCAAGAACCGCCGCCGGCCATGTGGCCAAAGGTCCTGCCCTGGCTGGTGGTAGCCCTGGTGATCTTCGGTTTCATCCTGGGCTTCAGCCGCAATCCGGAACTGGGCTGGCAGCTGGTGATGGACTGGGTGCTCATCAACGGTACTTTGGCGGGTATCGGCGGACTCATTGCCGGCGGCCATCCGGTGACCGTGGTCACCGCGGCCCTGGCGGCGCCGCTCACCTCCCTGAACCCCACCATCGGCGTCGGTTTCGTGGCCGCAGCGATGGAAACCTTCCTGCGCAAGCCCACGGTGGGTGACTTTTCCCGCTTGCGTCAGGACACCACTCATCTGCGGGGCTGGTGGAAGAACCGGGTCTCGCGGGTGTTGCTGGTATTCCTGTTCACGACCCTGGGCTCGGCCATCGGCACCTACGCGGCGGGTTTTCGCATCGCCGAGCGTCTCCTGGGCAGCTGAAGCTTGATCCTTATGGACTGGTCGCGGATGCGCCCGGTTCCAGGCGGCGCAGCGACTCCAGGGCCCGCTCCGCGCGGCTGACGTGGGCCTGCAACTCCGGGTGATCGGGCCGCAGTTCCAGCAGGTTGCGCCAGGTCTCCAGGGCTTCGGGAATCCTGCCGTCCAGATACAGGCGTCGGCCCGTCTCCAGTCCCAGGGTCACCTCCGCATCCACCGCCTTGGCCAGTTCCCGCCGCAGTCGTCTTACGGTGGCATCCCGGGGTTGGGCCTGTTCCAGCGCCAGCAGATGGCGGCGGGCCGCCGGCAGGTCGCTTGATTCCATGGCCCCCTGGAAACTGCTGAAGAGTGCTTGGTTGCGCTGCGCCCATTGCGCCTGCAACTGGGCCTGGTGAGCCCGTCGCTCAAGCGCCTGTTGCCGGCTCTGTGCGGCCTGGGTCGATCGCAGGGCCTGTTCAGCCGCCTCGTCGGGAGCCAGCGCCAGAGACAAGCTCAGGGCCTCCACCGCGAGAGCGTGATCCGTTTCCTCCAGGGCTGACAGACCCAGTTGCAGCAGGGCCTCGGCCACCCGTCCGGTATCCTGTTTCGCCTGCACCAGGGCCTCCTGTATCCGATCGTTCGCGGGGTCGGCCCGCAGGATCTGGGCATAGAGCGGGGTGAGGGTGGTCAGGGCGCGTCCCTGGGACAGCAGCAGCCTCACCCGCAAGTGCTGGAGGTGCTCCTGCTGTTCCTTGAGGGCTCGGGCCTGGGCCGTCTTGAGGGCTTCGCTGTCGGGCCGCACGGCCAGCCCGCGGGTATAACTTTCCTGTGCATGGCTCCATTGTTCCCGTCGCAGGTGTCCGGCCGCCTGCATCAACATGGCCTGCTCCAGGTGCGGGCCGGCACGCTCCAGCCAGACCCGGAGGGAGGCCCGTTCAGGGTCATCCTCCGCCGGCGGGAGGGTGGCCATGATTCCCTGTACCAAGACGACATCACCCCGTTGCAGGGCCAGTTGCAGGCGCTGTTCGGGGCTGTAGGGCTGGATCATCACGGTGGTGCAGCCCGACAACCCCAGGGCGAGCAGTAACGGCAGGACGGCACGTCGTAGGATCATCATGGGGCGGGCCCCGTGATTAACGCGTGGATATTCCGCTCCATGAAAGGGCGATACGGTTCGCTCACATCCTCGACCACGCAGGTATGGACCGGTGCTTCCTTGCCTCGCAGGGACAGGTAGCCGTGGGAGCGGGTCTGGATGGCTTTCGCCAGCTCATCCTCCGCCAGCAGGGCCGCCGGGATGATGACCTGCCCCGGGTCGCCCGAGGCCATCAGGCGGGCTGCCAGATTGACGGCATCACCTACCACCGTGTACTGCATGCGATCGTCCGCCCCCATGTTGCCGGCCAGCATGAGACCACTGTTTACACCCACCCGGAACCGCACCGGTACCTGGCCGGCCTTGACCCGTATCCGGTTCAGGCGGGCCACCAGGCGTTGCAGCATCACGCCGCAGGCAATGGCATGAAAACGGTGGTCCGGGTCGTCCTCGGTGACGCCGAAGACCACCATGACGCCGTCGCCCAGAAACTTGTCGATGGTGCCCCGGTAGCAATGGGCGATGCGGCTGACGTAGCTGAAATACTCGTTCAGCAGTCGCGCCACCTGATCCGGCTCCAGCTGTTCGGACAGGGAGGTGAAGCCGGCAATATCGGCAAACAGTACCGACGCCTCCACCTGATGTCCACCCAACTCCAGCTGATCCAGATTGTTCATGATCTTGCGCGCCACACCGACGGAGACATAGCGGCTCAGCGCCCCTTCCACCTGGGACTTTTCCTCCAGCCCCCGGGCCATCCGGTTGAAGGCCGTCATTAATTGCCCGATCTCGTCCCGTCGACGACTCTCCAGCCGGTAGCGGTAATCGCCGGTGCCGATGGCCCGGGTGGCGATCATGAGCTGGTCGATGGGGCGGGATAAGTGCTTGCCCATGAGAAAGGCGGCAATCCCGGCCATCAGGCTGATGATGAGGGTGGAGAGCGCGATGGCGGTCACGGCATGACGTGCGGCGGTGTGTTGTTCCGCCTGGCTCAGGGTCACCACCGCGGTGCCCAGGTGTACATCCTGAAAATGGATGTTGCCCGCATAACTGGAGGCCTGATGGTGAAGGGGGCTGGCCAGTCTCTGTGTCAGGGTTTCCGGAACCAGCCCCGATCGGGCCAGGGGGTGGCCGTCGCGATGATAGACGGCGGCACCCATGATCGTGGGGCTGCCTGCCAGGTTGATGATCAGCGCATTCAGGGCCAGGCTGTCATCGGCCAGCACCAGTTCCTTGGAGGTTTCCGCCAGTTGTTCCACCATCGCCTGACCGAAGCCGTCCATCTGCTCGTGAAGCAGTCGGCTCTGCTGGTTGATGATCACCAGGCCGAGCAAGGTCACGCAGCCGATGATCAGCAGCGAAATGCTCAGGCCGAGTTTATGGGCAACCGGCAGGTGACCCGGTCGATATGCGTCGATATGGCGCCTCAGCCTGAGGAGGGGGGATGCCATGGAGGTCTCGGGGGCATGAGGTGGCGGTATGGGTGCCATGATGATATCACTACTCCCATGAAAACCTCCTGTCGTCGCTTACGAGAAGGTTCTTCTGGTTGCTCCCGGAAAGGGCCTCCCCATCACTCCGGCCCCCTTCCCGCCATTCCCACCTCTCTCTACCGTCACTCCCGCGAAAGCGGGAGTTCAGGGCGCGCTGGATTCCCGCTTTCGCGGGAATGACGTGTCATGGGGTCGGGAATGACGTGTTATGAGGGAGTGACGTGTTATGAGTCGGAAATGGCGTGTTCAGAACATTCTCGGCCGTAGACCGGAGTTATGCTCAATTCTGGTGTGCGGGAGTAGGAAGGTAGACCGGGGTCAAGGCCGTTGCTCCGGCGGGATGACTTGCCGATGCTCTGGGTTACACTCGGTTGCAGCAGCGACGCCCTTGGTGGATCAATGACGGGATGATCTCATGACCCTGACAGAATTGCGTTATATCGTGGCGGTGGCACGGGAGCGGCATTTCGGCCGGGCCGCCGAGGCCTGTCATGTGAGCCAGCCCACCCTGAGCGTGGCGGTGAAGAAGCTGGAGGAAGAGCTGGGTGTGATGCTGTTTGAGCGCAGCAAGACCGAGGTCAGCATCACCCCGGTGGGCGAGGAAGTGGTGCAGCAGGCCCAGCGCATTCTGGAAGGGGTGGATACCCTGGTGGATCTGGCCCGTCAGGGCAAGGATCAGCTGGCCGGCCCCTTGCGCCTCGGCGCCATCCATACCATCGGTCCGTACCTGCTGCCCCATCTGGTGCCTGAGATACACCGCCGGGCGCCGCAGCTCCCCCTGATCATCGAGGAGAACTACACCGCACGCCTGGCCGAGGGACTCAGGCAGGGAGAACTGGACGTCATCATCGTGGCGCTACCCTTCGAGCAACCGGGGGTGGTGACCCTCCCGCTGTATGCCGAACCCTTCGTTGCCGTGCTGCCCGCCGATCACCCGCTGGCGCAACGTCAGAAGCTGGATATCGATGAACTGGCACAGGAAAACCTGCTGCTGCTGGGAGCGGGGCACTGTTTCAGGGAACAGGTCCTGCTGGCCTGTCCCGCCTGTCATTCCACGGTATCTTCAGGCAACCGTATCCAGCATTCGGTGGAGGGCAGTTCCCTGGAAACCATCCGTCACATGGTAGTGACCGGCATGGGGGTGACCATCCTGCCCTGTTCAGCCGCGGGCGCGGATCGCTACGCCCGGCATCTGCTGGCAATCCGACGCTTCAATGACCCCGTGCCCGAGCGTCGGGTGGCCCTGGCCTGGCGCAGCAGCTTTCCGCGTCCCCGCGCCATCGAGGTGGTCCGGCAGGCCATCATGGAGATCCATGTGCCCTGCCTGGAGCACGTCAAGGGCGCCGCCTGAAGGATCATTCCGCCCATTCGATCCGGTCGCGGCCTGCCTGCTTGGCCCGGTACATGGCCTGGTCGGCACGCTGGAACAGGCTGTGGGGGGTGTCTTCCTCTCGATAGATGGTCACGCCGATGCTGGCAGTGACCTCGACATGATCCCCGCCTCCCAGGGGCAGGGGGCAGTCGCGGATGGCCTCATGGACCCGGGCGGCTCCCACGGCCGCCGCCGGGGCATCGGTGCCGGCCATCAGGATGACGAATTCTTCGCCCCCGAAGCGGAACACCATGTCACTCTTGCGGGTGACTTCCCGCAGACGCTGCGCCACGGCCATCAACACCTGGTCGCCGGAATGATGGCCATGGTGGTCATTGATGCGCTTGAAGTGGTCCACATCCAGCACCAGCATGGCCATCGGCTGTGCGGTACGACGGCACACGGCCAGTTCCCGCTCCACGGCCCGATTCATTCCGGTACGGTTCTGCAGGCCGGTGAGGGGGTCCGTCTGGGCCGCCTGCAGGGCCTCGTAATAGAGGAGGGCATTACGCAGCGGATAGATCAGGGCGGTCAGGGCCTCTTCCAGGGCTGCCAGTTCCGACTCCCGGAATTTACGTCCCCGCAGCAGCCGGAGTTCCCCCAGCTCACACTGGTCCACCATCAGGTTGTAACGACAGCTATGTCGGGACAAGCGGCCGCGGCTCACATGAATGCCCCGGTCTTCACGATCGAAGGTCAGGCCGTCGTGGGGGATGCGCCAGGCGATGGAGTTGGAGAAGATATCAATCAGTTCGTCCAGGTCCAGGGTGGTCTGCAGTCGGTGCAGTAGCCGCGGTGTGTCGATCAGTTCGGTCGGGCCGGGGGGCGCGGCGCGGCCACCCAGGAACTGCGGGGCTTTGACCACGGTGTTACCTGCTTGGTAACGGGTTTCAATCGGGGCCTGGATGATTTGACGGATCATGTGTCCTGTCTCGGCTCTGTTCCTCTGTGAAGTAATTGAAGCGAATTCCGTGCCACCTATAAATATTTTAATAAAACAAATAGTTATTGTTTTTTGATGCGCTGGGCGGCGGAAAAATGACGCCGCTGCCGGTCGGATTTTCCCGCCGGTGCCGGAAAGTCGTGCTGCGGTCTTTCGCGGCGGACTGATACACTCTGCCCCCATGCTCAGACTCGAACATCTCTCCCTCAGACGCGGTACCCGGGTCCTGATCCAGGATGCGGATCTCACCATTCATCCGGGCTGGCGGGTGGGTGTGACCGGCGCCAACGGCACCGGCAAGTCCAGCCTGTTTGCCCTGCTGCGGGGGGAGCTGGCCCCTGACCAGGGGGAATGCAGTCTGCCTTCGGACTGGGTTATCGCCCACGTGGCACAGGAGGTGGAGGGGAGCGAACGCAGCGCCCTGGATTACGTCATGGACGGCGACGCCGAGCTGCGTCGTCTGCAAGGGGATCTGGCCCGGGCGGAAGCCGCGGGGGAGGGGGCCCGGGTGGGGGAACTGCATGCCCGCCTGGATGCCATTGATGCCTGGACTGCGGAAAGCCGGGCCGGCAAGCTGCTCCACGGTTTGGGGTTTGGGCCGGGGGATGAGCGACGCCCCATGGCCTCCTTTTCCGGTGGCTGGCGCATGCGCCTGAACCTGGGGCGTGCCCTGATGTGCCGGTCGGACCTGCTGTTGTTGGATGAACCCACCAATCACCTGGACCTGGAGGCGGTGCTGTGGCTGGAGCGGTGGCTGATATCCTATTCGGGGACGTTGCTGCTCATCTCCCATGATCGGGACTTCCTGGACCGGGTGGTGACCCATGTGGCTCATATCGAGCAGGGCGGCATCCGGCTCTATACCGGCGATTATTCCGCCTTCGAATTAGCCCGTGCGGAGGCCCTCTCCCGCCAGCAGGCCCTGCATGAGCGCCAGCAGCGGGAAATCGAACACATGGAGACGTTCGTGGCCCGGTTCCGGGCCAAGGCCAGCAAGGCCCGCCAGGCCCAGAGCCGCCTCAAGGCCCTGGAGCGCATGACCCGGGTGGCCTCGGTCCATGCCGATTCACCGTTTCGTTTTGCCTTTCGCGAGCCCCTGCGCCTGCCCGATCCCTTGCTGAAGCTGGATCGCATCTCCGGCGGGTATGGCGAGACAGCGGTGATCCAGGGGGTCAAATACTCCCTGCATCCGGGGGCACGCCTGGGGTTGCTGGGCCCCAACGGCGCGGGCAAGTCGACCCTTATCCGGATCATGGCCGGGGACCTCGCCCCCCTGGTTGGCTCCCGGGAGCCGGCACCTGATCTGTCGGTGGGCTATTTCGCCCAGCACCAGCTGGAGCAGCTGGATCCCCAGGCCAGTCCCCTGCTGCATCTGCAGCGACTGGACGGCCGGGCTCGGGAGCAGGAACTGCGCAACTTCCTTGGTGGCTTCGGTTTTCTGGGGGATCAGGCCCTGGCGCCGGTAGAACCTTTCTCCGGTGGGGAGAAGGCCCGACTGGTGCTGGCCCTGCTGGTCTGGCAGCGGCCCAATCTGTTGCTGCTGGACGAGCCCACCAACCACCTGGACATGGACATGCGTCACGCCCTGGAGCAGGCCCTGCAGGATTTCGGGGGGGCGGTGGTGCTGGTGTCCCATGACCGTCACATGCTGCGCAGTGTCTGTGACGACTTCCTGCTGGTGGCCGATGGGGGCGCCCAGGCCTTTGAGGGTGACCTGGAAGATTACCGGGACTGGCTGGCGGCCCGTGAGCGGGCCCAGGGGGGCGGTGACGTCCGGGAAATGGGTGGTGAACAGGGCGCGGCATCCCGCAAGGCCCGCAAGCGAGACGAGGCGGCACTCCGGCAGCGGCTCAAGCCCCTGCGGGATCAGGTGAGACGGCTGGAACGGGAACACGAAACCCTGGAGCAGGAAAAACGGTCCCTGGATGAGGCCCTGGCGGACCCCGCGATCTATGAGGCATCCGCCAGGGAGCGCCTGCAGTCGCTGCTGGGCCGCCAGGCGGAAACCGCCCGGCGGCTGGCCGAGGTGGAATCGACCTGGCTGGAGGCCTGCGAGGCCCTGGAGATTGCGGAGTCGGCGGACTAGGGGCGACCGACAGTCTGCCGATACCGAGGATTACTGCACGATGAAACCGGTGAAATAAAGCCCATTGATGGCCGGTGTGCCGGTGTGATCGGTCATGACCTGACGCAGGTTGTCCAGGGCCTCGGTGCGCAGCTGCTCCCGGGCCGCGGAGGTCTGCACCAGTTCCGGATCACGGCCGCCGAAATACAGGATCAGGTGGTGGCGGATCACCGGCATGTGGTGTTCCACCAGCTGGGCCTCCTGCGCCGTCTCCACGTAGAGCTGGGCATTGAGCTGCAGATACTGGGCCCGGCGAGGATTGTCCAGATTCACCACCAGGGCCGGCTGCAGGGGGATATAGCCCGGCCAGGTGGCCCCCCCTCCGGAGGGCGCGGCCGGCGCCGTCTGACTCCACCCCAGCAGGGCGATCAGCAGCAGGGCCGGGAAAACGGTCAGTTTGGTTCTTTGGCGTTGCATGTCTTGAGCCTGTGTGGAAGCAGTGAGGGTCCCGGCCCCGGTCGATTCGGCGGCCGGGTCATGGGGTGGAATCGTCATCGCCGGGGAAGATCACCGTGCGGCTTGGGTCGATGCGCAGGATCTCGCGCCCCTGCGCCACGGGCAGCAGGTTGCGCCGGCCATCCAGAAACGCAATGCACAGACGGCCTTCCGCCAGGGCTGCCTGCTGTTCCGCCGTCACGTAGAGGTGCTTGATGGTGCTGCCCACCTGGAAGTGATAGGCCACATCGGCCTCCTCCTTGTTCATGCGGTGGGCCGCCACCAGTTGCCGGAGTTGGTGCTTGAGGGCGCGGGCATCGGGTCGGGGTACGGCTTGAGGCGCCGGCGTCTCTGATGCCTGTTGTCCTTGAGGCTTGCCGCGAGGTGTCTGCCCCTGGGGTTTGCCGGTTCTGCGTCCCGGACTGCGCGGGCCCTGGCGCTTGGGTCCGGCCCCGTGACCGCCCTTGCCGGGGGCGGCGTTTCGCGCCCCTCGGCGCTCACCCTGACGGGCGACGGGGGTCTTGGCCTGTTCGACCTGCTTGACCTGTTCTTCAGTGACCAGTCCGGCCTGGAGCAACTGCTCGCGGAGGCTCTGGGTCATGTCTTACTCCTTAACGTGCAAAACGCCGGGGCCCCGTGGCAGTCGAGCCAAGGGGTCCTGGCGGTAGAATTGGCGGAATTGCCCATAGACATCCGGATAGGACTGAGCCAGGGTCCAGGGTTCGACGAAGAAATATTCGCTCATTACGGCAAAGAATTCACCCGGTTCGCTGGCCGCATAGGGATCCAGGTCCACCGGCTCATCCCGGTCCAGCCGAGCATGTAGCTCATCGTAGGCCCTGCTCAGGGCCCGGGTCCAGTCCTGAATGGACATTTCCGGGTGCAGGGGCGGCATGCCGTTGGCCACACCGTTACGCAGGTCCAGGGTATGGACGAATTCGTGAATGGCCAGCGGCTCTCCCGCGGCCATGGCCGCCCAGGACAGCAGCACCGGCCCCCGCTCCCAGGCCTCGCCGCTGTAGGGGCTTTCATCCAGGTGCAGGATGCCGTCATCGTCCATGATCTCTCGCCGGGGCAGAAAGTCATCGGGGTAGACGATGATGGTGGACCACTGGTCGTACCAGTCGATCCCCAGTTTGAGGATGGGGAGGCACGCCTGCAGGGCGATGTGCAGGGCGATGGAAGGGTTGATCTCCAGGCCATGGGCACCGTGGAGGTGCTTTTCATGCAGAAACAGGGTAGCCAGGCGGCGCAACTCCGCCCGCTCGGTACCGCTCAGTCCGGTCAGTATGGGCTGCGCCGCCAGCCCGGCATGCCAGAGTACGTCCGGAATGGGGTCCCGGGCCAGGGTGCGCTGTCGTCGCCAGGATTTGAACAGAGGGGGCATGCCGGGGTGCGTCAGGTAGGGGTGGATCAGGGTCATTATGGGGGGTAGCACTGAAGTTTTCAGCCACAGCCATAGTATGATGGCATGGCATGAAGGATGGCTCCGATGGAGAAGTCAACGTTGTACACCCACTGTGAAACACGCCTACGGCAGATCCTCAACCTGGGCGGTGCCCGCTGTCTGCGGGGTACCCGCATCGGTCTGGAAAAGGAAAGCCTGCGGGTGGATACGGACGGCAGCATCGCCCGGACGCCCCACCCGCGCGCGCTCGGTTCGGCACTGACCCACCCCTGGATCACCACCGACTATTCCGAAGCCCTGCTGGAATTCATTACCCCGCCCTGCGATACCCCGGGTGAGGCCCTGGCCTTCCTGCGGGACCTGCACGCCTTCACCTATCCCCGCATCGATGATGAATTCCTCTGGGCCACCAGCATGCCCTGCGTGTTGGCGGGGGAGCAGGGGATTCCGGTGGCCCGCTATGGCGATTCCAACGCCGGACGCATGAAGACCGTCTATCGTCTGGGTCTGGGTCACCGTTACGGGCGTCTGATGCAGGTGATCGCCGGCGTACATTTCAACTTTTCCATGGGCGAGTGTTTCTGGCCCATCTATCAGCAGGTACTGGGGGCAGAGGGAGAAGAGCCTCGCCGGTTTCGTGACCGCGGCTATTTCGGCATGATCCGCAACCTGCAGCGCCTGGGCTGGTTGATCCCCTACCTCTTCGGGGCCTCCCCGGCGGTGTGTCGATCCTTCCTCGCCGGCAAGCCCACCACCTTGGTGGAATTTGACGAGACCACTTTTTACGAACCCTGGGCCACCAGCCTGCGCATGGGTGATATCGGCTATCAGAACCGCAAGGAAGAAGAAAGCGGCATCAAGGCCAACTATGACAGCCTGGAGGGCTATGTCCGCAGCCTGTCCCGGGCCATCAACACGCCGTCGCCGGAATATGCCCGGATCGGCGTGGAGGTGGGCGGGGAATATCGCCAGCTCAACGCCAATATCCTGCAGATCGAAAACGAGTATTACAGTACCGTGCGCCCCAAACCCCTGACGGAGGGGGATGAGCGACCCACGGTGGCTCTGGAGCGGCGTGGCGTGGCCTATGTGGAACTACGTTCGGTGGACGTGAATGCCTTTGATCCCCTGGGGGTCAATGAGTCCCAGCTTCGCTTCCTGGAGGCGTTCATGATCTATGCCTTGCTGCTGGACAGTCCGCCCATCAGCGAGGTGGAGCGTTTTGCCATTGATCACAACCAGAGCGCCACCGCCCACCGGGGCAGGGACCCGTCGCTGCAGCTCATGCGCAACGGCGGACAGGTGCCGTTACGGGCTTGGGCGACCGAGGTGCTGGAGCAGATGGCACCGCTGTGTCGGGTGCTGGATGACGGCGACGCGGAGCAGCCCTATTCCCGTTCCTTGGCGGAGCAGCAGGCCAAGGTGGCCGATGCGAAGCTGACGCCTTCCGCCCGCATGCTGGCCCTGATGTGTGAGCGCGAGCAGGGTTTTCACGAGTTTGCGCGGCAGATGTCCCTGGCCCATGCAACCTGCCTGCGGGGAGCGGGGCTTGACCCGGCGAGGGAGGCGATGCTGGAGGCAGAGGCCCGGGAGTCCCTGGTACGACAGCAGCGCCTGGAGGCGGAGGATGACGTGTCCTTCGCCGAGTACCTGCGACGTTATTTTCGATAGGCCGTCACGGCCGTTCAGGTGTCTTGATGTCACCCCCGCGCAAGCACCCTGACGCCGCAGTCGCGAAGGCATT